>DATBIF010000191.1:0-2595 GCA_036557045.1 Steroidobacteraceae bacterium | reverse complement strand
GGTCAGCGATGAGCAGACGCTCAAGTTCGGCGAGCGCCTCCAGCGCCTTGTTTTCCCTGTACAGCACCTGCGCCAGGTTGTGGCGGGCGGCAAGGAAGGTCGGGGCGAGTTCGAGGCAACGTTGCAACAGGTTCTCCGCATCTTCATGGCGGCCCAGCCGCGCTGCTACCTCGGCCAGCATGCGGATTGCGACGACATCGGTTGGAAACTGCTTCAGATGCTCGCGCAGCAGCGCTTCCGCCACGGCGATGCGGTTCTCCACCAGGGCGGAGCCGGCCTCCATGAGCCGTGGATCGCGCGTCGAATACTTGATGTGCCGCGCGTAGGCTTCATCGGCTCCCTGCGCATCGCCGATCGCGGTCAGGTGGTCGCCAAGCGCGCGCCACGCCTCGCCCATGTCGGGCTTGAGCTCGAGCGCGCGTCGCAACGCAGCCACTGCGGCATCACCTTTGTGATCGGCTCCGAGCGCCAGGCCCAGCTCGTAGTGCGCAGCGGCTGCGTTCGGGTGCTTCGCGACCAGCGCGGAGAGGATTTCAACGGCCGCAGGCACTTCGCCCATCCTGCGGCGCGCGACACCCAGCAACAGTGCTGCGTGCGGATGCTCAGGGACAACCTTGAGGATTTCCGTCGCCTGCTCGGCAGCGCTCGCAGGATCGGAAGCAAGCAATCGCGCTGTATGGTTCAGCGCGACTTCAACGGTGCCGACGGGGCCTGAAGCGCTGGTCATCCGAGGGTCCGTGCGTTCGCATGGCGCGAATTGTACCCGCTTCACTCACTCAGCACGCGATGCACCAGTTGAATGCACACCGACCCTTCCCCGACCGCGGAGGCCACGCGCTTGATGCTGCCGGAACGAACATCGCCGACGGCGAAAACGGCCGGGGCGCTGGTTTCCAGCAGGTACGGTGCGCGCGGCAGCGGCCAGCGGCCGACCTGCAACTCTTCGCTCCTGAGGTCCGGCCCGGTCTTCACGAATCCCTTGTCATCGAGCGTCACGCAATCGCCCAGCCACTGCGTGTTGGGATTGGCACCCATCATCAGGAAGACGTGACCGACCTGACGCGTCTCGGATCCGGTCGGCGTGCGCCAGGTCACCTTCTGCAGGTTGCCGTTGCCGGCCAGCTCGGTGATTTGCGTGCGGGTATGGAGCGTGATGTTCGGGCTCTGCTCGATACGCCTGATCAGGTATCGCGACATGCTGTCGGCGAGTCCGTCGGAACGCACCAGGATGTGAACCTGGCGACAGCTGCTCGCGAGGAACACTGCTGCCTGGCCTGCAGAATTTCCACCGCCCACCACGATGACTTCCTCTCCCGTGCACAAGCGCGCCTCGACCTGCGTCGCCGCGTAGTAGATGCCAGTACCGACGAAGTCGGAGACGTTCCCGAGGGCCAGCGTCCGATAGGCGGCGCCCGAGGCGACGATCACCGAGCGACCCCGCACGACCTCGCTTCCTCCGAGCTCGATGGCACGCAGGGGCGCCTCGCACCGCAGCCGAACGGCGCTGCTCGCGATCGACACCACCGCACCGAATTTCTGGGACTGCACCAGCGCTCGCGCCGCGAGTGCCTGCCCGGAGATGCCGGTCGGGAATCCGAGGTAGTTCTCGATGCGCGAGCTCGAGCCCGCCTGGCCGCCCGGCGCGTTGGTCTCGATGACACGCACATCGAGTCCTTCGGAGGCGGCGTAGACCGCCGCGGCGAGCCCGGCAGGACCGGCACCGATCACGACGACGTCGTGAATCCGCGCCGCGTCGACCTCTGGATTCATTCCCAGGCACTTCGCAATCTGTTCGTTGCTCGGGTTCTTCAGCACCTGCGTGCCGCGGCACACGACCACCGGCACCTCGTCAGCCGTCACGTGGAAGCGGTCGAGCAGAGCCTGCACACCGGGATCGGAGTCGATATCGATGTTCACGTAAGGGAACGAGTTGCGCGTCAGGAACTGCTGCACGCGCAGTGTGCCGGCGCAGTGACGCGACCCGAGCAGTATCACGTCGCCGTGCTGGACGGTCATGAGTCCGACCCGACGCAGGATGAAGGCCCGCATGAAGAGCTCGCTCAGCTCGGCGTCGGTCTGCACGACGGCACGCAGCTGCTCTTCGTCGACGGCAATGATCTCGCCCGCCTCACGCACGCGCGCGCGGATGACGCTGGCCGCGCCGCGCAGCGTGCTCATCTCGCCGGCAAAGTGATTCGCCGTGTGCACTACCACCAGTTCTTCGCCGGAGAGCCCCGGGCGCACGATCTCGATGCTCCCGGAGAGCACCACCATCAGGCAGCGATAGCGACCGCCGGGCTCGACCAATACTTCGCCCTGTTGCGTGCGCACGCGCTTGCCATGTTTTTCGAGCCGTGCGATCTGCGCGGGCGTCAGCGCCGGGAACATCTGGTCGCGGCGCGACTCGAGACTGGCGGGCAACACGGCCGCCACGTTATCTCCGGTGGAGCGCTGATTCGACGACGTCGAAGAGGCCGTGCAGTCCGTAAGAGACGTCGTGGATCACGCCGTTGACGAAAAATGTCGGCGTGTTGCGCGCGCCGCTGGTCGTGCCGCCCGCGATGTGCTCGCGCACGCGCTGCAGGTAGATCTCGT
>DATBIF010000190.1:0-3296 GCA_036557045.1 Steroidobacteraceae bacterium | reverse complement strand
GACCCACGGCGCGTGTCATTGCGCAGGCGTGCCAGCTCTTCGTGGCCCTCACCGAAGAAGGCTGGGTCGACGGCCCGCTGGTGACCGGGATCGTGCAGCGCTACCTCGAACCGATCTTCCGTGCGCCGGCCGAGGAGCACCCGGACTGCCTGCTCCTCGGTTGCACGCACTTTCCGGTGCTGCGCCCGGTGTTCGGCGCGGTGCTTGGTTCTTCGATCGCGATCGTGGATTCGGCGGCGACGACCGCCGCCGCAGTGCGCGGGATGCTGGAGAGCGCGGGGATCAGCCGTGCCTCGGGCGCAGGCACGACGCAATTGCTGGCGACGGACGGACCGCAGCGCTTCGCGCGCGTCGGTGGCACATTCCTCGGCGAGCGGATCGATCCCGCACAGGTGGAAACGGTCGATCTCTAGGGCTCCGCGGTCGTGCGATCCGCCCCGGGAATGTCGTAAGGCAGGGGCAGCGCGATCGCCGACATGTCGGCCGGCGCTGATGTCGCCGGTTCATCCAGCAGCGCAACGACCACGAGCGCTTCGGAATGCCCGGCGCTGTCGCGCGCGCGTTCCACGACGCGCCCGCTGCGCCCGGGTGCGAGCGTGATGCTGTCGCCGCGCTGCGGATAGCCTGCGGCGGGCAGTCGGAAGCGCAGCATGCGGCGCTTGATGCGTCCGAGGTGCTGGGTGCGCGCGATGATCTCCTGACCCGTGTAACAGCCCTTGGAGAAGCTCAGGGCGCCGATCAGATCCAGGTTCAGCATCTGCGCAACGAAGAGCTCGCTGGTCGCCGCGTAGATCTGCGGCTCGCCCGCGGCAATCGACGCCAGACGCCACTCCTCATCATCAGGTAGCGATGGCGGCAGGCGCTCGAGGAGCGAACTCATCCGCGCAGTGGGCCCGAGCAGCAACTGGCGAGCCGTTGCTCCCGGCAAGCGCACGGCGCTGACTGTTCCGTCGAACGTGTGCATGCCCGGCTCGGATGGAAGAGTGAGTCCGACCGAGCCTGGCAAGCCTGCACCGAAAAGTCCCACGGCCAGGAACTCATCCGTGGCGTTCGTCAGCTTGACCTTCGATCGCAGCACGTACCTACGCAGGCGCTCGATCACTCGATCCACGAGATCGCCAGGCAGGATGGCGAGAAGATCTGCGTCCCGCAGGACCAGGCGGGGGATCGCGATCACTCGTCCCTGCGGTGTGTTGCAGGCCGCGACCAGCGAGGTTTGCGGAGTCAGCAGTCGCAGGTCGTTGCTCAGCTGTCCCTGCAGAAATGACTGCGCGTCCGCGCCTGCGACGCGCATGACGCCGGTTGCCGCGAGAAGCGTGGTGCTGAGGCTCAAACGAGACCTTTCTCCAATGAAGCCACATGGTTATGAGTGCCTGATTCTGGCAGACTTGCACCATGTCGGGCAGTCCGAACACACCGGAAATTCCCGGTTCCCTCGAGCCAGCGCAGCCCCCGGCGGAGCCGAGCCTCCCGGCCGCTGAGCGCGTGCGTCCGCGGGAGATCGGTGGGCCGAAAGGCCCCGAGCCCACGCGTTACGGCGATTGGGAAAGAGCCGGCCGCTGCATCGATTTCTGATCCCGCCGCGCCCCGATCGTATCGCCGCCGCGGAGGCAGGCGCATCGGTGATGTGGCCGAACTGAACGTGAGTGCAACCGCAGGTTATGGGACATAGCGAGCGACCGCTGTCGCCTCATCTCGGGATCTACCGGCCCATGTACACCATGGTGCTGTCGATCAGCCATCGCATCACCGGCATCTTTCTCTCGGCTGGCCTGGTGCTGTTCGTTTACTGGCTCGGCGCGCTCGCGAGTGGTGCCGCGGCCTACGGCGCAGCCGTGGAGCGCCTGCGCTCACCGCTCATGCAACTGCTGCTCCTCGGCTGGCTCTTCAGTTTCTTCTTCCATCTCGCGAATGGCATCCGCCACCTGGCCTGGGATTGCGGTTTCGGCTACGAGCGCAGGCAGGCGCGGGCCAGCGGCTGGGCGGTGTTCATCGCGGCGGTGCTGCTCACACTGCTGTGCGTAGCCTGGGTCTTGCGTATGCAGGGAGCCTCTGCGTGAGCCTGCGTTCGCCGCTCGGTCGCGTGCTGGGCCTGGGTGCCGCCAAGGACGGTGTGTCGCACTGGTGGACGCAGCGCCTGAGCGCGGTGGCGCTGGTGCCCCTCACTCTGTGGTTCCTGTTGTCGTTGCTGCGTCTGGAAGTCGGCAATGCTGAAGCGATGCGCGGCTGGCTGGCCGCGCCCGTGAACACGGTCGCTGCGCTGCTGCTGGTGCTCGTGTGGTGCGTCCATTCCCGGCTGGGATTGCAGGTGGTCGTCGAAGATTACGTGCATCGGCCCGGAACCAAGCTCGTTAGTCTGGTGCTCATCGATTTCGCGCATGTCGTGGCGGCCGCGATCGGCGTTCTCGGCATCCTCAAGATCGCCTTTGGAGTTGCGACTTGAGCGCGTATAGCTTCGTGGATCACACCTACGATGTCGTCGTGATCGGCGCGGGCGGGGCAGGGCTGCGGGCCACGCTGGGACTCGCGCAGGCGGGCCTGTCGACCGCGTGCATCACGAAGGTCTTCCCGACGCGCAGCCACACGGTGGCCGCGCAGGGCGGTATCAGCGCGGCGCTCGGCAACATGGGCGAAGACGACTGGCGCTGGCACATGTACGACACGGTGAAAGGGTCGGACTGGCTCGGCGACCAGGATGCAATCGCCTTCATGTGCAAGGGCGCGCCGAGCGCGGTGATCGAGCTCGAGCATTACGGCGTGCCGTTCTCGCGCACCGAGGACGGACACATCTACCAGCGTCCGTTCGGCGGCATGACGACCCACTTCGGCAAGGGCATCGCACAGCGGACCTGCGCGGCCGCGGATCGCACCGGTCACGCGATGTTGCACACGTTGTATCAGCAGTCGATCCGCCGCTCGGCCGAGTTCTTCATCGAGTATTTCGCGATCGACCTGATCATGCAGGATGGCGAGTGCCGCGGCGTCGTGGCGCTGAATCTCGCGGAAGGCACGCTGCATCGTTTTCGCGCACACATCGTCGTCATTGCGACGGGCGGCTACGGACGCGCCTATTTCACCTGCACCTCGGCGCATACCTGTACGGGTGACGGCAGCGCGATGACGTTGCGTGCGGGTCTGCCGTTGCAGGACATGGAGTTCGTACAGTTTCATCCGACCGGGATCTACGGCGCCGGCTGCCTCATCACCGAGGGTGCGCGCGGCGAGGGCGGCTACCTCACGAACTCACTCGGCGAGCACTTCATGGAGCGCTACGCGCCGAACGCAAAGGACCTCGC
>DATBIF010000189.1:0-22953 GCA_036557045.1 Steroidobacteraceae bacterium | reverse complement strand
AGCCGCGAGCGCGCGCCCTTGTCGATGAGCAGGTCCTGCCGGTGAATGTTGGTCGCTCGGCGCAGGCCGAACGTGATCATGCCGGCCCCGGCGGTCGCATTCGTGTAACGATCGATGAGGATGAAGGCCCCGGTCTCGCGGTTCTCGGTGTACGGATCGAAGGCTACCGGCGTCGCAGTCGCCACGTTACACAGCCCGATCTCGTTGAGCGCGAGCGTGCGCGCCGCGATGTGCTCGAGCGTGTTGACGTCCACCTTGTGCTTGAGCGTGGTGATGCGAGCCGGCAGGTACTTGGTGCCGATGCGCAGCAAGTAGGAGCGCCCCGGAAACATCGGTTCCTCGGCCATCCACAACACGTGCGCGGCGAACTGATCGACGACTTCGGGCCGGTCCTCGGGCCGCGCCAGTACGTCACCGCGTGCGATATCGATCTCGTCGGCGAGCGTCAGTGTTACGGCATCCCCCGGTTGCGCTGCCGTGACATCGCCCGCCGCGGTGACGATCCGCCGCACGGCGGATTCACGACCGGACTGCGCAACCACGATCCGATCTCCCGGGCGGATCGAGCCGGACACGACCGTTCCCGCGAACCCGCGAAAGTCATGGTTGGCCCGGTTGACCCACTGCACCGGGAAGCGGAAGGGTTTTTCCTCGAGCGCGGCGTCGACTTCGACCGACTCGAGATAGTCGAGGAGCGTCGGACCTTCATACCAGCCCATGTGCACCGAGCGACGCAGCACGTTGTCGCCGAACCGCGCCGAGACCGGGATGGCGGTGACCGAGCCGAACTGCAGCGACTGCGCGAATCCGAGATAGTCGCCGACGATGTGGTGGAAGCGCTCGCCCGAATAGTCGACGAGGTCGATCTTGTTGACGGCGAGACAGATGTGGCGGATGCCGAGCAGCGAGCAGATGTAGCTGTGCCGGCGCGTCTGGGTCAGCGCGCCCTTGCGCGCATCGACCAGGATCACTGCGACGTCGGAGCCCGAGGCACCGGTCGCCATGTTGCGCGTGTACTGCTCGTGGCCCGGCGTATCCGCGACGATGAAGGAGCGCCGTGGCGTGGCGAAGAACCGATACGCGACATCGATCGTGATGCCCTGCTCGCGCTCGGCTTCCAGGCCGTCCACCAGCAGCGCAAAGTCGAGGTCGTCCCCGGTCGTCCCGTGGCGCGCGCTGTCACGCGCCAGCGCGGCCAGCTGGTCGTCGGGGATCAGCCGGCTGTCGTAGAGCAGTCTTCCGATCAGCGTCGACTTGCCGTCATCCACCGAGCCGCAGGTGAGGAAGCGCAACAGGTCGTGGCGGCCCGCGGGTGCGGGCGCGCCTGCAGCACCAACGCTGACGGCTCGATCGAGCATCAGAAGTAGCCCTCGCGCTTCTTCCTCTCCATCGAGCCCGCCTCGTCGCTGTCGATCAGCCGGCCGGAGCGCTCGGAAGTGCGCGTGCGCAGCATTTCCATGATGATCTCGTCGACGGTCGCTGCGGAACTCTCGATCGCCGCCGACAAGGGGTAGCAGCCGAGTGAGCGAAAACGCACGGTCCGCATCTGCTGAACCTCGCCCGGCCGCAGCGGCATGCGTTCATCGTCGCGGACGATGAGGAGCCCTTCGCGCTCGACCACGGGCCGCGGCGCCGCGAAATACAGCGGCACCACCGGAAGTGCCTCGGCACGCGTGTACTCCCAGACGTCGAGCTCGGTCCAGTTGGACAGCGGAAAGACCCGGATCGTCTCGCCCTTGTTGATGCGCGTATTGTAGAGCCGCCAGAGCTCGGGGCGCTGATTGCGCGGGTCCCACACGTGCCCCGCCGACCGGAACGAGAAGATGCGCTCCTTGGCGCGGCTCTTTTCCTCGTCGCGGCGTGCGCCGCCGAAGGCGGCATCGAATCCGTACTGGTCGAGCGCCTGGCGCAGCGCCTCGGTCTTCATGACCTGGGTGTGGAGTTGCGAGCCGGACGCGATGGGGTTGATCCCGCGTGCCGCGCCTTCGGCGTTGGTGTACACGATCAGCCTGACGCCATAGCGCTGCGCCATCGCGTCACGGTGGCGAATCATGTCGCGAAACTTCCAGCCCGTGTCCACGTGCAGCAGCGGAAAGGGCGGCGGCGCCGGGTAGAACGCCTTCATCGCGAGGTGCAGCAGCACGCCCGAATCCTTGCCGATCGAATACAGCAGCACCGGGTTGCGAAACTCCGCCACCACCTCGCGCAGGATGCCGATCGACTCCGCCTCGAGACGCTTCAGGTGAATCGGCAGGGTTTGCGAATCGTTGCGCACGTCAGTGACCCGGGGGCAGGACCTCGACGGTGCCGGTCGCGAAGAACCAGGGGTTGCGAAATCCGGGCTTGCCGTACGTCAGCGGCGCACCCTCGCCGGTAACGACTCGACCGCCCGCTGCCGCGAGGATCGCGTGCCCTGCCGCAGTATCCCATTCCATAGTGGTTCCGAGTCGCGGGTAGAAATCAGCTTCACCCGAGGCGACCTTGCAGAACTTGAGCGACGAGCCGATCGACACGACGTCGCTGACGACATAGTGCCTGAGGTACGCGTCGGTCTCGGGCGTCCGATGCGAGCGCGAGGCCACCACCGTGATGCCATGGCTCGGCGGCCGGCGGATGCGAATCGCATTGCGCTCGCGTGCGAGTGCCGCGCCCGGGGATTGCGTGCTGTGCCACGCCTTGCGGGCCGCGACATCTCCGGCGAACAAGGCGCCGATGGCCGGCGCGAAGATCACACCGAGAACCGGCGCCCCGGCCTCGACGAGTGCGATGTTCACCGTGAACTCGCCATTGCGTTGCACGAACTCGCGCGTGCCGTCGAGCGGGTCAACCAGCAGGAAATTCGTCCCGGCTCGAGGAATGCGGCCCTGGGCGACTTGCTCCTCGGCGATGATTGCGAGGTCGGGCGAGTGTGCTCCGAGTCGCTCGAGGATCACGCGCTCCGCCGCGTGATCAGCCGCGGTGACCGGTGAATTGTCGGCCTTGCGCTGCACGTCGAAACGTCCCTGGTAGATCTGGAACGCCGCGCCGCCCGCCGCCACCGCAGCGCTGACCATGGCCTCCAGCAAGCTCTCACCGGACATCGTGCCAAGTGTACATGCAGCTTCCGCAGACGTACGTTAGGCCGTGGGGAGCCGCCAGATCTTCTGCTCATGAGCACATTCCGGAGGGCACTCAAAGCGCCCGGGCCACCGCACTTGCGGCACTGGACCTGGATTGCCGCGGCATGGTGCACACTCGCCTGGTGCCAGGGCGAAAACCCGGCCCCACCGCACCTGGATCCCGGTGAGCCAACGAGCTGGGCGCGTTATGCAATGCTCGAATCCTCGCACGCCGCTGAAGACATCGAGGACCCGTACTTCCGGACCGAGGCGCTGGTGCGGATAGCTGCGCTTCACGCGAGTTTCGGCGACATGGACGGCGCCCGCGCGGGCCTGCGAACTGCACGCACGATCGCCGGCGCCATCAACGGCGCCCCGAGCCACGATCTCGCCCTGCGCGATGTCGGCTTGCAGTGGGCGCGG
The DNA here is from genome assembly GCA_036557045.1 of Steroidobacteraceae bacterium. Taxonomy (GTDB): domain Bacteria; phylum Pseudomonadota; class Gammaproteobacteria; order Steroidobacterales; family Steroidobacteraceae; genus DATBVX01. The sequence continues at coordinate 19,432 of DATBIF010000189.1, read as the reverse complement.
CTCGGCGATGTCGCTGCGGCTCTCGATGCGGCGAACGTCATCGCGTCGCGCGACTTGCGCGCGCAGCTGCTGGATGCCGTGATTGGCGTGCAGATCAGTGCCGGCGACTTCGGCGCGGCAAAGATTACGGCGCAAGGACTCACCTCCGCTGCAGCCACCGAGCAGGTGTTGCGGCGAATCGCGCAGGCCCAGGCCCGTGGCGACAAGATAGGTGACGCACGCGCGACCGTCGCGGCCATCGAGAATGACGGCACTCGCGCGATTGCTGCCGCTGATGTCGCCGCGGCACTCTCGGACGTGGGCAACGCCGACAGCATCGACAAGGCACTCCTCATCGCGCGCGACATTCACGGCAAGTACGAGCGCGACGCCGCGTACGTCTACATCGCGCTGATCCAGGCGCATTCGGGCGATGTGACGGGTGCCATCAGGACGCTCGAGCGCGTAAAGGATGCAGCCTCCCGCGCTCTGGGCTTGGCACGCCTCTCCTCGATGCGCGCCGCGGAGCACGACTCCAGTCACGCCGAGACGTTCCTCGCGCGTGCTCTCGCGGATATCGACAAAGCCCGACCCAGCCGCGCGCGAACGCTCGCGCTGTGCGAGATTGCGATTGCCCAGATCACGCTCGGGCAAAAGGAGGACGCTCGAGCGCGGCTGCGCGAGGCCCTCGAGGTCGAGTCATCGACACGCGATCCCAAGGCGCGCGGCCCCGGACTCGAAGCCATCGCGCGCCTGCAGGCCAGGGCCGGCGACATCGCAGGCGCCTCGTCGACCGCCGCCCTGGTGACCGACGACACCACCCGCGCTCTCCTGATCCACGACATCGCAGCGGTGCAGGCGGAATCCGGCGACGTGACCGGTGCGCGCGCAACCGCAGAAGGCCTGGCAGATGCGCGCCTGCAGGTGCCCGCCTGGTTCGGAATCATCGGCGTCCAGACTGCCGCCGGCGATCGCGCCGGTGCCCGGGATTCGTTACAGGCCGTGCAGGAGCACGCACGGGCGCTCGAGGATCCCGGATATCGCTCGCAGTCACTCGCCGCCGTCGCCGCGGCACATGTGAAACTGGACGACGTAGCGTCAGGATGGACCAGCTTCCAGGAAGCGATTGCAGCCGCCGCGCAGCTCAAGCAAGGTGTCGCCCGCTCCGCCGCATTTGCGAACATCGCCGAACCGTTCCACGATCTATAGCGGCGGACGGTGCGATAGCACATTAGCTATAGCTCGTATCTTATTGATCATACATGGGATACAGAGTGCTGATACTGGATGAGGTCTTCCCCTGGCGCCGCGCGCTCGGCCGGCAGATCGCCTGGCTTCTCGCGCTCAAGGCCGTAGCACTGCTGATTCTCTGGCTGTTGTTCTTCTCGGCCGCGCAACACGCGCCGGTCACGCCCTCCAGCAGCGCGCAACATCTCGCCGTTGACCCGCAAGGAGCCCCGCGATGATCGATCTCGATGTCGTTGGCTGGTCGCGCCTGCAGTTCGCGCTCACCGCGCTCTATCACTTCCTGTTCGTGCCCCTGACGCTCGGCCTCTCGATGCTCCTCGTGATCATGGAGTCGGTGTACGTGATGACCGGCCGCGAGATCTGGAAACAGATGACGCGCTTCTGGGGCGTGCTCTTCGGCATCAACTTCGCGATGGGCGTCGCCACCGGCATCACGATGGAATTCCAGTTCGGAACCAACTGGGCCTACTTCTCGCATTACGTCGGCGACATCTTCGGCGCGCCGCTCGCCATCGAGGGGTTGATGGCGTTCTTTCTCGAGTCGACCTTCGTCGGGCTCTTCTTCTTCGGCTGGAAACGCCTGTCGCGCCGCGCGCATCTGCTGGTCACCTTCCTGGTCGCCCTCGGCTCCAACTTCTCTGCGCTCTGGATTCTCATTGCGAACGCCTGGATGCAGCTGCCCGCCGGCGCCCATTTCAACTACGCCACGATGCGCATGGAGCTGACGTCCTTCAGCGAGGTGCTGCTCAATCCGGTCGCGCAGGCGAAATTCGTGCACACGGTCGCCGCCGGCTACGTGACCGGTGCGGTGTTCGTGCTCGCCATCTCGGCCTGGTATCTGCTGCACGAGCGCAACCGCGGCTTCGCGCGGCGCTCGATGGCGGTCGCGGCGAGCTTCGGTCTCGCCTCGGCCTTGTCAGTCGTGGTGCTCGGCGATGAGTCGGGGTATACGGCCACCGAGCATCAGAAGATGAAGATCGCGGCCATCGAGGCCATGTGGCACACGGAGGAAGCGCCCGCGCCATTCACGGTGTTCGGCATTCCAGACGCGGAGGAGCGCACGACGCACGCCGCCGTGCGCGTGCCATGGCTCCTGGGACTGATCGCAACCCGCTCGCTCGACACGCAGGTGCCGGGCGTCGAGGAATTGGTCGATCACGCGCGCCAGCGCATCGCCAGCGGCATCCTGGCGCACCAGGCATTGCAACGACTGCGCGCCGATCACGGCGACGCCGCGGCACAACAGGATTTCGAGAAACACCAGGAGGATCTCGGCTATGGCCTCCTGCTCCTGCGCTACGTCGACGATCCCTCGAAGGCTACGCCGCAAGATATCGAGCGTGCCGCCTGGCTCAACGTGCCCAACGTGCCCGTTCTGTTCTGGACTTTCCGCGTGATGGTGGGGCTTGGCCTGTTCTTCATTGCACTCTTCGGCACGGCCTTCTGGTATGCAGCGCGCCACAGCTTCGAATGGCACCGCAACTTCCTGCGGGTCGCGCTCTTCAGTCTGCCACTCCCCTGGATCGCGGCCGAGCTCGGCTGGATCGTCGCCGAGTACGGACGACAACCCTGGGCCATCGAGGGCGTCCTGCCCACGTTCCTCGGCGTGTCCACGGTGGCCGTACACAATGTCGTGCTGTCGGTGATCGGGTTCGTCGTGTTCTACAGTGCGCTCGCGATCGTCGATGCATACCTCATGGTGAAGATCGTGCGACAAGGGCCTGACGGGCTGGGGTACACGTCGCCCGATGCTCGCCCGGCGCCCATGGTCACTGCTGCAGGTTGAAGGGAGCGCGCCATGCCTGACTACGAAACGCTGCGACTCGTCTGGTGGCTGCTGCTCGGGGTATTGCTGGTCGGCTTTGCCGTGACCGATGGATTCGATCTCGGTGTCGCGGCCATCTTCCGTTTCGTCAGCCGCTCACACGACGAGCGCGACGCGCTGATCGAGTCCATCGAGCCGGTCTGGGAAGGCAACCAGGTTTGGTTCATTCTCGGCGGGGGCGCAGCATTTGCCGCCTGGCCGTTGCTCTACGCGGCGGCGTTCTCCAGTTTCTACCTCGCGATGCTGTTGCTGCTCGTGACCTTCATCCTGCGTCCGGTCGGCTTTGCGTTTCGCAACAAGGTCGACCATCCGCACTGGCGCGAAGTCTGGGACTGGGCTCTTTGCCTGGCAGCACTCGCGGCGAGTCTGTTGTTCGGCGTGGCGTTCGGGAACCTTTTCGTCGGCGTGGGATTTCATCTCGATGCGCTGCAACGGCCGGTGTTCACCGCCGGATTCCTTTCGCTGCTGAACCCGTTCGCCCTCCTCTGCGGTGTCGTCAGCCTGTCGATGCTGGTGATGCATGGTGCGATGTACGCGTCGATGAAGGTCGAAGCACCCATGGGCCAGCGCGCGGCGCGGATCGGTCGCCTCGCCGCGATCGTACTGATCATTGCGTTTACCGTGGCGGGCTTGTGGGTGGCCACCAGCCTGCAGGGCCTGCGGATCACGAGTGCACTGGATGGCAACGGCCCCAGCGATCCGCTGCGCAAGGCAGTCGAAGCTGCTGCCGGCGCGTGGCTCGACAACTATCGTGCTCACCCGGCGCTCTGGCTCGCGCCGTTGAGCGCTTACGCAGGCGCGCTCGGAGCCTGGTTCGCCGCGCGTGCCGAGTACCGTCACCTCGCGTTGGTCGCGAGCGGCGTGGCGCTCGCGGGCGTCATCTTCACCGGCGGCTTCAGCCTGTTCCCGTTCCTCATGCCTTCCTCGACGCATCCCGCCTCCAGCCTCACGCTCTGGGATGCCTCCAGCAGTCAGCTCACGCTCTTCATCATGCTGATCTGCGTTGTCGTGTTCCTGCCGATAGTCCTTCTCTACACCACCTGGGTGTTCCGCGTGCTGCGCGGCCAGGTCACGCTCGCGCACGTGCGCGAGCAGCGCGACCACTATTGAGGTCACCGCCATGTGGTATTTCACCTGGATCCTGGGACTTGGCTTCGCGCTGGCCTTCGGCGTGATCAACGCGATCTGGTTCGAGATCCTCGAGCCGGATCAGAAGGACTGATCAGCTCCGTGCGAGGCGCAGGCGGGAGGTATGCGCCGCGGCGGTGCTCCGACGCAATCTGCAAGACGTGCTGGAGCGCGGCGGCGGCTTGATCGTGCGCCGCGAGGTGGTGCGCGACGGAAAGCCCGAGCAGAAGAAGAATCGATGACGGCTGGTCGACCGCTGGAAGCGCGTGTGACGCGAGCGACACGGCGTGTCCCCGCCTGGCCTGCGCACATAACCCGTCTGCTTCGAACACCGCTTCACCGGTGTACCTCCGCGGTTTGCACCCGATCCTACGCCCGCTCCCGGCTGCGGAATCGACCGTCAGTGAAAGCCGGATTCGACTATCCGTGACCCGTGCGCCTCGAAACGCATCTGCTAGAGTGGCACGACAAGCATAAGTGCGCGAACCCGCATGACGGCGCCCGACTCCGCAAGTGCCCTGGCCGTTCACAAGAGCGAAGCGCTGCTCTTCTTCACGTTACTGCAGCTCACGGTCATCGTGATCGCGGCGCGGCTCGGCGAATCGCTGGCCAGGGCCTGCCGGCAAGCGCCGGTGGTGGGCGCGATCATCGTCGGCATCCTGCTCGGACCTTCCCTGTTCGGGTGGCTGGCGCCCGACGCATTCGACTTCGTGTTCCATTCGAGCACGCCCGAGCCCTTGCAGGTGCTGTCGGGCCTGGGGCTCGTGCTGGTGATGTTCCAGATCGGGCTCGAGTTCGATTTCTCGCATCTCACCGACAGACACAATCGGCGCGCGGTGTTGACGCTGGCGGCGAGCGGCCTGGTCGTGCCGTTCGCAATCGGATTGGTGTTTGGCTTCTACTCCGCCCCGTTGCTCTCGCCCGGAGCCGACCGGGTGCACTCGGCGCTCTTCGTGGCCACGGCATTCTCCATCACGGCTCTTCCAGTGCTCGGCCGGATCATGATGGAGCTCGACATCACCCAAACCCGCATCGGCGTCCTCGCCATCAGCGCCGCCGCGATCAACGACGTCATCGGCTGGATCATGCTGGCGGTGGTCACTGCGCTGAGCGTGGCGACCTTCGACTCCGGCCGCTTCGGGCTGCGGGTCGCATTGGTGGCCGCGTTCGTGCTGCTCAGTATTCATGTCGCGCGACCGCTGCTCAAACGGGCGGTGAAGGCGTCCAACCCGCGCGATGGCCGCATATCGGCAAATCTGCTGGCGGGACTCCTGGTCGTCGCCTTCGTCGCGGCCATGGTGACCTACCAGCTCGGGATCTTCGCGATTTTCGGCGCATTCATGATGGGCGTGATCCTGTTCGACGAGCGCGAGCTGGTACGCGCCTGGCGCGAGCGCATGAGCGGTCTCATCACCGTGTTTTTCCTGCCCCTGTTCTTTACGTACACCGGCCTGAGAACCTCCATCGGCGGCCTCGATACCCTGGATGCCTGGGGTTGGTGTGCGCTCGTGGTGGTGCTCGCGTGCGTCGCCAAGTTTGGCGCCGCGTACGCCGCCGCGCGTTCCTCGCGCCTCGGCCACGTAGAGGCGGCCGCGCTCGGCTACATGATGAATACGCGCGGCCTGATGGAGCTTGTGGTGGTCAACGTGGGCTACGATCTGGGCGTGATCTCGCAGCAGGTGTTCACGATGCTGGTGATCATGGCGATCGTGAGCACCGTGATCACGACGCCGGCGCTGCGCCATTACCTCAAGCGCGCCGAATGGTCAGCCGTCGAGGAGCGGCGGCACTTCCCTGGCTAGAAGGCCCGTGCGGCTAGAAGGCGCGTGAAGGCCGCGCGCGATGCCGCTACGCGCGCGATCGCGCGAACGCGAACATGCCGATAGCCGCCAGGCTCATGAGGAGCAGGCCGAAGACGCCAGGCTCGGGTACCGCTTGAATCGCATATCGCCCCTCGAGCCCCGTGCCGCCGGCAAAGGCGCGAAAGCGGGACGGGCCCGAGACAGAGTCGAAGTCCACGAAGGGCACGTCACCCGAGCCGTAAACGCCACCGAGAAATCCGGTGACCGTCCCGCTGGATACCAGCAGGCCGGGGTTGATCCCGCCCAGCGCCGGGTCGCGAAATCCGCCGAAGTCCGAGAGCGGGTACGGCAGGTTCATATCCCAGACGATGTCCCCGATCTCGAGGCGCCAGGCGTCGAGCGGAATGAGGGAGTAGAGCCCGTCCGCCAACCCGGAAACATCCGTGCTGGTCGTGAAAGAACCAAAGAACTGGGTGCCCGGATCCGCACACGGCAGCGCCAGGGGTGACGGCGAAGAACAAGCGTCCGCCGTCTCGACCGTGAGGGTGAAGTCGTAGCGGATGGGCGTCGCTTGCGAAGGGAGCGAAGCCAGCGCGATCAATGTTCCCAGCAGAGAAAGTGCAGATAAGGTTCGGGCGGACATCGCGAAGTCTCCTTCCCTAGTTCTTGTTCGGTTCCTGAGCGCAACCTAACCCCGGGAATCGCGCCCAACAATGCTGCTGCCCGGTTCCGTGTCAAAGCGAGACCCCTGTCACAGGCGACCCGCGAGGTTTCACTCCGATGCGCCCGGTTTCATTCGGTGCTCCTACAAATGCTACCGGCGCCCGCGCATGATGCCGCGCGCGAATCGAGATCTCGATGGGCCAATGCGCCTATGCTGAACGCCAACGTCTGGGAGTCCACACGCGACATGTGTTCGAGTTCCAACGCGGTCGAGAACAAATATCTGAGTGGTGGGCCGTGCGCGAATCGAACGCGCGACCAACAGATTAAAAGTCTGCTGCTCTACCGACTGAGCTAACGGCCCACGGTGGGAGGCGGGAAAGGCGCGCGATGATAGCAGCGGGCCGTGTCCTATGCACGGCGGCGCCAGTACGGATCGCGGATCCGGCCATTGCGCTTCGCGGAGACGAGCAGGACGGCAGCTACCGCCAGGCAGACGAGGACTGCCACGATCGACGCTTCCGGTCCAAAAGCCCCGCCGGTGAGCAGGTCAGCCCCGTGGAACTCGCTGGACAGCACGCCCGGCAACTTGATCCCGGAGACATCGGCGCCAAAGATACCGCCTTCCGTGAAATTCCAACCGGCGTGGAGCCCGATCGCCATCCAGAGGCGCCGGGTGTAGACGAAGACTGCCGCGAGCAGCACGCCCGCCTCCAGCGCGATGGCGATGCTGCTGACGAGGGTCGCGCCCGGATTGAAGACATGCAGCGCGCCGAAAAGCGCCGCGGATACCGCCAGTGCGATCCAGGTGCCGAGGCTCTCCTCGACGATGCGAAACACGACGCCGCGCGCGAGCACTTCCTCACAGACCCCGGCGATCAGCGCGATCAGCAACGGAAAAGCCAGTGCGCGCCAGCCGTCCCCGGCCGCCACCCTCACGCAGCCTGCAAGCCATAGCACCAGCATCGTCAGTGCGAACAGCACCACACCGACGATTACGCCCGCTCCCAGTTCCACGCCCGCCTTGCGCGTCGAGAGCTCCGTGACCTCGCGCCGCTCGATGAGGCGCACGTATCCAATATAGGTCGCCAACACCGCGACGATGATCAGGACACCGATGACGGCGCCGAGGCCGGAGTTCGGCTTGATATGCGCGCGCAGGCCGAGGAACTGGATGACGCCGATGACCAGCGCGATCGCGGCGGTCGCGATGACGATGCGGGTCACCGGGAAGCGCAGGAAGCGCCAGAGCCTCGAATCAGGGACTGAGGAAGAGTCGGTGCCGGCCATGCAAGCCCCGCTTTGCTCGGCGAAGGTTAACAGCCCCGCCCGTGCGGCGGCTCAGCGGAAGATTACCGTACGGTGCCCGTTGAGGAGAATCCGCCGCTCGACATGCCACGTCACCGCCCGCGCCAGCACCAGGCATTCGATGTCGCGCCCGGCCGCGGCACAGGCGTCAGCGCTCATCGAGTGATCGACGCGCGTGACGTCCTGCTCGATGATCGGTCCCTCGTCCAGGTCCTCGGTGACGTAGTGGGCCGTCGCGCCGATGAGCTTGACGCCGCGATCGTGCGCCTGCTGGTACGGCCTCGCGCCCTGGAAGCTCGGCAGGAAAGAGTGGTGAATATTGATCGCGCGCTCGCTGAGCTTCGCACACAGGCCCGGCGACAGGATCTGCATGTAACGCGCGAGCACCACCAGATCACAGCTTTCACTCTCGATCAGCTCGAGCAAACGCGCCTCCTGGCGCGCCTTGGTGTTCGCGTCCACCGGCAGGTGGTGGAACGGGATGTCGTGCGAGGCCGCGAGTTGATAGAAATCGCGGTGATTCGAAACGATGGCGGGGATAACGATCGGCAAGGTACCGGTCCGATAGCGGAACAGCAGGTCGTTCAGGCAGTGCCCGAACTTCGACACCATGATGAGCACGCGCGGCTTCGCGCTGGCATCGTACAGATGCCATTGCATCCCGAATTTCTCGCCGACCGGTTTGAACGCCGCCTGCAGTTCCGCCAGTACCCGGGATCCGAGCGATGCGAAGTACACGCGCATGAAGAAACGCTGATTCTGCTCGTCGCCGAACTGCGCGCTGTCGATGATGTTGCAGTCGTTCGCCAGCAGGACGTTCGCGACCGCGGCGACGATGCCGATGCGGTCGGGACAGGAGAGCGTGAGAATGAGGCGCGTGTGGCCCGCATCCTTCGGGGACGTAGTCGTCGGCACGGCTGGCTCAATCGGACGCGAGGACGAAGCCCGCGTCGTCGTCGAGTTCGAACCTGCCCTCGGAGACCGCCTTCACCCAGCGGCAGGTGCGCAGGAGCCCGCCGAAAGTGTAGAAGTGCAGGCTGTCGATCGCGAGCGAGCCGCTGAGCATGGCGCCCGCGATCTCGCGCACGATCTTCTCCGGGCCGCGCTCGCCGAGCAGCTTGGTGAGTGCGCCGCCACGCTGGCTGAGGGCGCGCATCGAAGGACCGACACCGCAGCGCATCGCGTAGTTGATGAGCGTCGTGAGCTTGGCGGGACCGGCGAGCCCGATCGCGACCTGGCCGCGCACATCGCGCTCGTGCAGCTGGCGGCTCCACGAAACGATCGGCGCGCTCTCGAACAGGAACTGCGTGACGAAGGTGAGCTCGATACCGAGCTCCGCGGCGAGCGCAGACTTCGCAACCTCCGCGCTTCGAGTCTCGGATTCGCTCACTGTCGGATGACCTTCCGGGTGGCCGGCCACGCTCAGGCGCGTGATGCCGTAGCGTCCGAGAAGGCCCGACTTCATGACCTGGGAGCTTTCCTTGAAGGGTCCCGCCGCTGCCTTCACGTCACCGGCAATCAGCAGGATCTGCTTCACGCCAGCACGGCTCGAAAGCTGCTCGAGCACCTGTTCCAGTTCATCGCGACTCACGAGTTTGCGCACCGGCACATGCGGAACGGGCTCGAAGCCGTGCCCACGCACCTGCGCGGCCGTCGCAATGGTCGCTTGCCATTCCTGCCCGGGCAGGTGACTGATGTAGAACGACGACCCGCCCTTGAGGATGGACTGGCACTCGGCCAGCTTGGCAACGTCGTGCACGGTCATCTCGACCGACGCGCGCTGCGCCAGGCGCACGATGGTGGAGCGTTCATCGCCGGACGAGAGGGCGGGTTCCTGGAATCGCTTGGCGGCCTGGGCTGTCATCGAATGGTTGCGCAAAGAAGCGGGATTTCTGCTGGGCGGCAGTTTGCCAAGTTTCTCGCGCGCAGACTCGACTTGCAGGGAAATTCGGCGCGCGCGCCAACGATGGCTGTGCACGGCCGGATTTGAAACAATTCGGTCCGACCAACTGACGGAGAATGAGACTTGGCAGCCAGGATCATCGACGGCAAGGCGATCGCCGCTGAATTGCGCACCAGGGTTGGGCAGCGCACGGCCGAGCTCAGCAAGGCGCATGGCGTCGCGCCCGGGCTGGCCGTGGTCCTCGCGGGCGACGACCCGGCGAGCCGCATCTACGTCGAGAGCAAGAGCAAGCAGGCGGCCATCGCTGGCTTTCGCAGTTTCGACTACCGCCTTGCGGCGACGGTGACGACGCCGGAGCTGCTCCGCCTGATCGACGAGCTCAATGCCCGGCCGGACGTGCACGGCATCCTGGTGCAGCTGCCGCTGCCCAAGGGCGTCGACGAAACCGAAGTCCTGCTACGCGTCGATCCGCGCAAGGACGTCGATGGGTTCCATCCCATCAACGTGGGCCGGCTGGCGACGGGGCTCGAGGCGATCGTCCCGTGCACACCACTCGGCTCGTTGATCCTCATCCGCAGCGTGCGGCCGGATCTGGCCGGCGCGCGTGCGCTCATCGTCGGACGCTCGAACATCGTCGGTAAACCCGCCGCGCAGCTGCTGCTCCGCGAGCACTGCACGGTGACGATCGCGCATTCGCGCACTCGCGATCTGCCCGCGCTCTGCGGTGAAGCGGAGATCCTGGTGGCGGCTCTCGGGCGCCCGCGCGCGATCAAGGGCGAGTGGGTCCGCGAGGGCGCCATCGTGATCGATGTCGGGATCAACCGCATCGAGGAGTCGGGCCGCAGCCGTGTGGTCGGCGACGTGGATTTCGATTCGGCCGTGAAGCGCGCCGGCGCCATCACGCCGGTGCCGGGCGGCGTCGGACCGATGACCATCGCGTGCCTGCTGCTCAATACGCTGAACGCCGCGATCCGCGCCACGCCCGGCGGCGGCGAGCCGCTCTCCCCGTTTCAGCGTTGAGCCTGGTAGCGGGTCGGGTCGGCGATCCCCGCCGCCTCGAAACCTGAGCGACGCAGGCGACATGCGTCGCAACGTCCGCAGGCGCGCCCTGCGTCATCGGCCTGATAGCAGGAAACCGTCAGGGACAAGTCGACGCCGAGCTCGCGTCCACGGCTGACGATCTCAGCCTTCGACATCCGGATCAGCGGCGCATGGATTCGAACCGGGCTGCCCTCCACGCCGGCGCGCGTCGCGAGCGCCGCGAGTTTCTCGAACGCCGCGATGAACTCGGGCCGGCAGTCGGGATAGCCCGAATAGTCGATCGCATTGACGCCGATGAAGATGTCCTGCGCCTCCAGTACTTCCGCCCAGCCGAGCGCCAGCGACAGGAGCATCGTGTTGCGCGCCGGAACATACGTGATCGGAATCCCCGCGGCCGGTTGCTCCGGAACCGGGAGTCTGTCGTCGGTGAGCGCGGAGCCACCAATGCCAGCCAGGTCGACGCTCATCGTGCGGTGCTCGACCGCGCCGAGATGGCGCGCCACACGAGCCGCGGCTTCGAGCTCCGCGCTGTGTCGCTGCCCGTAGTCAACGCTCAATGCATGGCACGTGAAGCCCTCCGAGCGCGCGATGGCCAGAGTCGTCGCCGAATCCAGCCCACCCGAAAGAAGTACCACGGCGCGCATCTACTTGCCCGGCACGTTACCCCAGAGGTATTTGTGCAACTGGACCTGGAAGCGCACCGGCAGATGGTCGGCGAGGATCCAGTCGGCGAGCTGCACCGCGCGAAGCTGCTCATGACTCGGCGAGAACAGGATCGGGCAGCGCCCTTCGAGGGCATGTTCGCGGATGAATGCCTTGCTCCAGTCGTAGTCGGCGCGGTCGCAGATCACGAACTTGAGCTGGTCGGTACTGCGCAGGTCCGCGAAGTTCTGGATGCAGTTGCGGTGACTCTCCTGCGAGCCGGGCGTCTTGACGTCGACCACCCGGATGACGCGCGGATCGACGGCGCTCACATCCAGCGCGCCGCTCGTTTCGAGTGAGACCCGATAACCGGCGTCGCAAAGACGTGCCAGCAGCTGCAGGCAGGACCGCTGGGCGAGCGGCTCGCCGCCCGTCACGCAGACATAGCGTGTCCCGTGATGCGCCACCTCGGACAGGATCTCCTCGAGCGTGCGCCACTCACCGCCGTGAAACGCGTAGGCGGTATCGCAGAACTGGCAACGCAGCGGGCAGCCGGTGAGGCGCACGAACACCGTCGGCACGCCGACGGTGTCTGCTTCGCCCTGCAATGAGAAGAAGATCTCGGTGATCTTCAGACGGACGGGATCGGTCGACACATTGGTTCTGCTGAACCTGCCGGCTCAGTGCCCCTCATCCTTCATCTTCTGTAGCCGCTTGGTCGCTTCCGGCGCGACGCTCGAATCGGGAAAATCCTTGCCGACGCGGTTGAGCGCATCGCGGGCGGCGTTCCAGTTCTTGAGCTCGTACTGGCAGTAACCGATCTTGAGCCAGGCATCCGGGAGCTTGCGCGACTCCTTGTAGCGATCCACCACCACCCGAAACGCCTTGAGCGCATCGGTGTAGTTGCGCGTCACGTAGTAGCTCTCGCCCAGCCAGTACTGCGCGTTGTCGGCGAGCGCGCTCTGTGGAAAGGCGACGAGAAATTGCTTGAACGCCGCCGTCGCCTTGTCATAGTCACCGGCCTTCAGCAGGTCGAAGGCCGCCTGGTAGTTGGCGCGATCCGAGCCCGATGGCACGAGCAGCGCCGACCCGCCGGCACCCGCCGCAGCCTCGCCCGCGCCCACGGCGGTACCCGCCTCCAGCGCCTTCATGCGCCTGTCGATGTCCGCATACAGGTCGCGCTGCTGGGTCTTGCCCTTGTCGGTCTGGAACTGCAGCTCCTCGAGCGACCCGCGCAACGAGCGCACCTCGGTCTGCAGGGCCTGCAGCTGCTGCGAAAGCTCGAGCAGGCTCTGGTTCGAGATCACGCGCTCGATGCGCTCCAGGCGCCGGTCGAGATCGTTCAGCTTGATCGTCACGGGGTCATCCGGACCCGGCGTGCTGGCGCAGCCGATGAGCGTCGCGGCGAACAGCGCGGCCAGGGCGAATGCTGCAGAACGGCGTAACGAGTGCATGAGCGGGCTCATCAGTTCGCGTAGACGATCTCGACGCGGCGATTCTTCGCCCACGCGGCCTCATCGTCGCCCTGCACAGCGGGGCGCTCCTCGCCGTAACTCACCGTGGTGATCTGCGCTTCGCCCACTCCGAGCAGCATCAACGCGCGGCGCACGGATTGCGCGCGACGCTCGCCGAGACCGACGTTGTACTCACGCGAGCCGCGCTCGTCGGTGTGGCCTTCGAGTCGCACCTTGAGCGAGGTGTTGCCGGCCAGGCGCTTGGCATGTGCGGCAATCGTGTCGCGGAACTCGGGGCGGATGTCCGCGTTGTCGAAGTCGAAGTAGATGATGCGCTGGTTGAGACGCGCTTGTTCGAGCGCCGCGGCATCCTCGCCACCTGCGCGCCCCGTGCCCACTCCGCTTTCAGCGCCGGGCGTGGTGGTCGCGCCGCCCTCCGTGGTGGCAGGTGGCGCTTCCTTCACCTGGTCGCGCTTCGGGCATCCCACCAGCAGCATCGTGGCCGAGAGCATCGTCAGCAGCAGCGCGTTTCGCATTTCACTGATCTCCATTGGCCTTGGACTTCGAGCCGTCGTTTTCTACCACAGACGCCTGATTCGCAACACCCCTCGTCGCTTCCTCACGACGCGGGGAGCGGCGACCAGATAGGCTCGCGAATGTCGCCCTGGTCGGCGGCGATGCGCTGGTGCACGCTGCCGTCGACCGAGACCGTCGCGAGCACGCCGCGCCCCTTGTCCTGCGCACCGTAGATGAGCACCGCGCCGTTCGGCGCGAAGCTCGGCGATTCGTCGAGATTCCCCTGCGTGAGGATGCGCGTGGAATTGCTCTTGAGGTTCATGAGCGCGATGCGATATGCGCCGCGGTCGAGGGTCACCATCGCGAGCTGCGTGCCGTCCGGCGAGACGCGCGGACGCGCGTTGTAGCTGCCCTCGAAGCTCACGCGCTGCGCGCGTTCACCCGCGCCGAGCCCGACGCGATAGATCTGCGGCGCGCCCGACCGGTCCGATGTGAAATAGATGCTCTTGCCGTCCGGCGACCAGGCAGGCTCGGTGTCGATCGCGTTGTCTTCCGTCACGCGCGTCAGCACCTGGTCGTTGAGCCCGAGCACGTACACGTCGAGGTTTCCGTCCTTGTGCGACAGCGTCAGCGCCAGTCGTTTGCCATCGGGCGACCACGCCGGCGCTCCATTGATGCCGGCACGCGCCGAGACCCTGCGCCGCTCACCGCTACGCAGGATCTGCACATAGACGGCCGCCATGCGACCTTCGAATGACACGTACGCGAGGTTCTGCCCGTCGGGCGACCAGGCGGGCGACATGATGGGCTCGGAGGACTGCGTCACGACGTGCGGGTTCATGCCGTCGGCATCCGCCACGATCAGCTGATAGCGCGAATTGGGCGGCTGTCCAAGGACCGAGACATAGGCGATGCGCGTTGAAAACGCGCCCGGGATTCCCGTGAGCTTTTCGAAGATCTTGTCGCTCACGCGGTGGCTCGCGGCCCGCAGCGTCGGCGTCGACGCCGGTTGCGAGTACTCGAGCATCTTCTGGCCGTTGAGCACGTTCACCAATGCGTACTTGATCGTGTACTCGCCCTGGTTGGCGCCCGGCTGCAGCTGACCCACGACCACGAAGTCATTGCGCAGCAGTCGCCAGTCATCGACGACCACGTCGCTCGCCTGGGTCGGCAGATCGACCATGTCGGAGCGCGCCATGGGCCGGAACCGGCCGCTGCGCTGCAGGTCTGACGCTACGACGTCCGCGACGTCGATGGGCGCGGGGCCGCCGATGCCAGGCCAGCCGAACGGCACGATCGCGATCGGGATCGGGTCCGTCACGCCCTCGGTGATCTCGACCGTGAGCTCGGCGCGTGCCGGCCCTTGTGCGAACAGGAGCGCCGCGCCAGCCGTTGCCGTCGCCAGCATTCGCTTCAGTTGTTCCGTGCCAGTCACCCTGCACCTCGCAGTGAGTAATCGGTATCAGTCACCAGGCTTGAACTCGAGTCTCAGATTCCTTTCGAACAGCGACGGGTCCGGCGGTTCCGGAAGGGGTGATGCGCGATACACCGCCTGCTCGATCGACAGCCGCACGGCATCATCCCCGTTGCATTCACCGACCTTGACGCCGACCACTTCTCCGCCGGGCACCTGGGTCACGTTGACGATACACGTCAGTCCTTCACGGGCACTTGGCGGGCGGATCCACGCACGCTGCACGCGCGCCTGGATCTGCGCCACGTATTGCGCGAGTGCTCCGGAACTCTCGGCGGCATTGCGTCGCTCCTCTTCCGCCATCCGGCGTTTGAGCTCGGCCTCGCTCTCCTTGCGCTGCCTGGCCTCGAGCTCCTTGCGCTTCTTGTCCGCAGCAGCCTTGGCCTGCTGCTGCTTCCTGGCCTCGTCGGCCTTGCGCTTTGCTTCCTGTTCCTGCTGCTCGCGCTCCTGCGCGGCCTTCTCTTCGGCCTCGCGCTGCTGCTTGAGCTCCTCGAGCTTCTGCTGTTCCTCCTCGCGCTCGCGCTTCGCCTGCTCGGCCTGCTGGCGCTCTTCCTCGGCCTGGCGCTGGCGCTCCTTCTCCTCGTTCTCGAGGCGCTGCGCCTCCTGCTCGATGCGCCTTTCGTCGACGACGGTGGCGTCGATCGCGGGCGCTGCCGCCGGCTGCGGCGTCGGCCGCGAGCGCAAGGTCACGAACCCATAGGCCAGCAACCCGACGACGAATGCGTGCAGCAGAATCGACAGGGTGAGCGAAAGGGCGTGTTCGCGCGCGAATCCTGCCATGGCTACCGTTCGTTCCGCCGATCCTCTGGCAGCTTCTCCGGATCGGTGATGAAGCCCACCTTCTTCGCGCCCGCCCTCTGCAACAACACCATTGCCGTCACCACCCGCCCATAGGCCACCGCCTCGTCCGCCTTGACCAGCACCGGCGTTTTCGGATCCCGCCGCAACACGGCCGCGGCCCGCGCCTGTACCGTCACAGTGTCGAGCGGACGATCCTTGTCACGTCCGATGTTGAGATAGAGCTGTCCCTTCTTATCAACGCTCAGCACCAGCGGCTGGTGTTGCTTCAGCATGTCCGGATCGAGCGGCTCCGCGCCCGCATCGGGCAGGTCGACCTTGATGCCCTGGGTGAGGAGCGGTGCGGTGATCATGAAGATGATGAGGAGCACGAGCATCACGTCGATGTAGGGCACGACGTTGATCTCGCCCATCAGCCGGCGCTCGCGACGACGAGTGGGCTTGGCCATCAGACCGCCCGGGCGGCGGCGTGCCGCTGCAGGATGGTGGCGAACTCTTCCATGAAGGTGTCATAGCGCAGCTCCAGGCGACCCACCTGGTCGGCGTAGCGGTTGTAGGCGATCACCGCCGGGATCGCGGCGAACAGGCCCATCGCGGTGGCAATCAGCGCCTCGGCAATCCCAGGCGCAACCATCGCGAGCGTCGCCTGCTGCACGTTCCCGAGCGAGTGGAAGGAATTCATGATGCCCCACACGGTCCCGAACAGGCCGACGTAAGGGCTGGTCGAGCCGATGGTCGCGAGCATCGCGAGATTGTGCTCGAGCCGATCGACTTCGCGCAGCTGCGCCACGCGCATGGCACGCTGCGCGCCCTCGAGGAGCTGCGCGGGCGCGACACCGCTTTGCTGGCGCAGGCGCCCGAACTCGCGAAAGCCGGACTCGAAGATGCTCTCCATGCCGCTGGTGCTGCCCTCGCGCGACTCGATCGAACGATAGAGCATCGACAGATCGCCGCCCGACCAGAAGTTGCCTTCGAAGCTGTCCGCCTCGGCACGCGCGCGGCGAATCAGCGAGCGCTTGCGCAGGATCACCGCCCAGGAAGCGATCGAGGCGCCGAACAGCAGCGCCAGGACCAGCTGCACCACGAAACTCGCGTCCAGTACCAGCCTGATGACCGAAAGATCGGACGGCATTCCTCACCCCTCGTGCTTGGCGATGGCTTCCAGCAGGGTTGCCGGGAGACGGCGCGGCCGCAGCGTCGCACAGTCGAGGCACGCGGCACGCGTGCGTGCGCGCGTGAGCAGCTCGCCGCCGACGCGCTCGCGATAAACGTCCTGTGAAAAGGCGAAACTCGCCCGCCCTTCCGCCATGATCCTGCAGGTGATCATCAGCAAGTCGTCGAGGCGCGCGGGCAGCAGGTAATCGATGCTCACCGAGACGATCGCGAACATCACGCCCTCATCCTTCGCCAGCTGATTCTGGTGGATTCCGAAACTGCGCAGCAGTTCCGTCCGGGCACGCTCCATGAACCTGAGGTAGTTGGCGTAGTAGACGATGCCACCGGCATCGGTGTCTTCCCAGTACACCCGGACTGGAAAGGTAAAGGATCCACTCACTGCCGGCCCTCGCCGAACAACGGCAGGCTCCCTCCACGATCGGAGTCCGGCACCCGGAGCCCGAAATGCAGGTATGCGGTGCGCGTCGCCATGCGTCCGCGCGCGGTGCGCATCATGAAGCCCTGTTGAATGAGGAAGGGCTCGATGACGTCCTCGATGGTGTCACGCTCTTCGCCGACCGCTGCGGCGAGACTGTCGGCGCCGACCGGCCCGCCGCCGAACTTCTCGATGATCGTGAGCAGGAGCTTGCGGTCGAGCGCGTCGAACCCTTGCGGGTCAACCTCGAGCAGGTCGAGCGCCGCCGTCGCCACCTGGTCGGTGATACGCCCGTCGGCCTTGACCTCGGCGAAGTCGCGCACCCGGCGCAGCAGGCGATTGGCAATACGCGGTGTGCCGCGCGAGCGGGTTGCAATGCGGCGCGCGCCCGCACCGTCAACGTGCAAGCCGAGAATGCGCGCCGAGCGGGTCACGATGTTCTCGATCTCGTCCACGGAATAAAACTCGAGGCGCTGCACGATGCCGAACCGATCGCGCAGCGGCGAGGTCAGGAGCCCGGCCCGCGTGGTCGCACCCACGAGCGTGAACGGCGGCAGGTTCAGCTTGATGGAGCGCGCCGCCGGCCCTTCACCGATCATGATGTCGAGCTGAAAGTCCTCCATCGCGGGATACAGGATCTCCTCGACCACCGGACTCAGGCGATGGATCTCGTCCACGAAGAGCACATCGCGTGGCTGCAGGTTGGTGAGGAGCGCGGCGAGATCGCCCGGGCGCTCGAGTACCGGCCCCGAAGTCTGCCGCAGGTTGACCCCGAGCTCGTTCGCGACGATGTGCGCCAGCGTCGTCTTGCCGAGGCCCGGCGGACCAAAGATCAGGACGTGATCGAGCGCATCGCCGCGATTGCGCGCGGCGGTGATGAAGATCTCCATCTGCGCCTTGACCGCGGATTGCCCGACGTAGTCGGACAGCACGCGCGGACGCACGGCCCGCTCGGCGACCTCGTCTTCGCCTGTTTCCTGCGGCCCGATGACGCGTTCTTCCGTCAAGCTAGTCCCTCACGGCGGCCTGCAAGGCACGGCGAATGAGATCCTCGGTGGATCCGTCACCGCCGTCCGCGGCCTTGAGCAGGCGTGTCACCTCGGACGGCTTGTAGCCGAGCGCGACCAGTGCGCTGAACGCCTCGGAGTGCGCAGCCCCCTCGCCGGCATCCGCGCGCGCCACCTCTCCCACGGTCGCGAGGCTCTGCAGGCGGTCGCGCATATCGATCAGCAAGCGCTCAGCGGTCTTGCGCCCGACGCCCGGGATGCGCACCAGGCTCGCGGCGTCCTGGGCTTCGACGCAGCGCGCGAACCCCTCGACGCTGATGCCGGACAGGATCCCGAGCGCGATCTTCGGCCCCACTCCCGACACCTTGAGGAGCGCCCGGAACAGGCGTCGCTCCGCCTCACTTGCAAAACCATACAGCACCTGCGCGTCCTCGCGCACGACAAGATGCGTGAAGAGCTGGACGTCCTGGCCGGTGGCGGGCAGATCGTAGAACGTCGACATCGGCGCCTCGAGCTCGTAGCCGACGCCATTGACGTCGACAGTCAGGGCCGGCGGATGCTTGGCGAGAAGGCGACCGCGCAGGAATCCGATCATGGCGCCCGCAGCAGATGGCGGAGCTTGCGGCCGTGCGCGTGGCACAGCGCAACGGCCAGCGCGTCGGCGGCATCGGCCGCCAGGCGCGTTTCGACGTGCAGCAGCGCCTTCACCATGTGCTGCACCTGGGTCTTCTCCGCTCCGCCGCTGCCCACGACTGCCATCTTGATCTCGCGCGCCGAATACTCGAAGACACGCACCGTCCCATTGAACGCGCCACAGAGGGCCGCGCCGCGCGCCTGGCCGAGCTTGAGAGCACTGTCGGCGTTGCGGTTGACGAACACGCGCTCGATCGCGACCTCGGCCGGCTGAAACTCGGCCACCAGTGCCTGGACGCGCGCAAAGATTTCCTGCAGGCGCTGGGGGAAGGACGGACCCGCGAGCGTGATGGCGCCGCTCGCGACGTGCAGGGCGTTGCCGCTGTTGAAGTCGATGATCCCGAAGCCGGTGCAGCGCGA
>DATBIF010000188.1:0-5644 GCA_036557045.1 Steroidobacteraceae bacterium | reverse complement strand
GCCATCTCGAGACCGATGATGCCGCCGCCGACGACCAGCAGTCGCTTGACCTTGTCGGGCAATTCGAGCGCGCCCGTGGAATCGATGATGCGCGGCTCGTCGGGCAATCCCGAGAGGCGCGCGGACTCCGAACCCGTCGCGATGATGCAGCTCTTGAAGTCGACGACGCGGCGCTTCGTGCCCTGCAGCACTTCGATGTGGTTGGCATCGACGAAGTTGCCGATTCCCTGGATGACTTCGACCTTGCGCTGCTTCGCGAGCACGGTGAGGCCATTGGTGAGGCGAGTGACGACCTGACCTTTCCAGTTGCGCAGTTTGGCGCGATCGATGTTCGGCACGCCAAAGCCAAGACCATGCTCACTCAGGGAGTGCGCTTCCTCGATCACGCGCGCCGCATGCAGGAGCGCCTTGGAAGGGATGCAACCGACGTTGAGACATACTCCACCCAGCGTCGGCGAACGTTCGATGAGCGCGACACGCTGACCGAGATCCGCCGCCCTGAACGCAGCCGTGTAGCCGCCCGGGCCCGCGCCGAGCACCACGACATCGAAGGCGTACGCAGGCGCGCCCGCGCGTTCCGCGGGCTTGGTGCCTGCCTCACTCGGCGGAGCAGACGCAGCTGGCTTGGGAGCTGGCGGCGGTGCGGTCGAGCTCGAGGCTGCCGCCGGTGCGGCGGGCCTGGCGCCCGGGGTTGGAGCGGGAGTTGCCGGCGCAGCGGGCTTCGTCGCCGGTGCTGCGGCTGGAGACGTCGGTGCAGCCGGCGTGGCGGAAGGGGCTGGTGCTGCTGGCTTCGCAGCCGGTGCCGCGGATTTCGCCTGCGGCCTGCTCGCGACGCGCATCTGGTCCGCGAGCGTGACGGTCTCGACGTAAGGCTGCTCACGATCGCTCGCCGATTCGGGCACCGCCACCACCGTGGTCTTCTCGATTTCCTCGGTGCGTACAGTGGCGATCAACGTACCCTTGGTCACCTTGTCGCCCTTCGCGACGTGCATGCGCTCGATGACGCCCGCCACTGTGGCCGGAACGTCCATAGAGGCCTTGTCGGTTTCGAGCGTGATGAGCGCATCGTCGACGCTCACCCGCTGACCGGCGTGCGCCAGCACGTCGACCACGGTGACGTCCTTGAAGTCGCCCAGTTCCGGTACGCGCAGCTCGACGACGCTCATGGAATCGCCTCGAGGAGACCGCGCGGCTCGGCGAGTGCGCGCGCGAGAAAGGTCGTGAAGCGCACGGCCAGCGCGCCATCGATGACCCGATGGTCGTAGGAGAGCGACAGGGGCAGCATCAGGCGCGGCACGAAGCTGCCATCGCGGTAGACGGGCTGATAGCTCGAACGCGAGACGCCGAGAATCGCGACCTCGGGTGCATTGATGATAGGCGTGAAGGCTGTGCCACCGATCCCTCCCAGGCTCGAGATCGTAAAGCATCCGCCCTGCATCTGCGTCGGTGTGAGCTTGCCTTCGCGCGCTTTCTCGCTGAGCTCGCCCAGCTCGCGCGCCAGCTCGTAGATGTCCTTGCGGTCGGCGTCGCGAATCACCGGGACGACCAGCCCGTTGGGCGTATCGGCTGCGAAGCCGATGTGCAGGTATTTCTTGAACACCAGGTTCTCGCCGCGCGCATCCAGCGAAGTGTTGAACAACGGAAATTCCTGCACTGCCTTGACGCATGCCTTGAGCACGAACGTCAGCGGCGTGAGCTTGATGCCCTCCTTCGCCGCCTTGCCTTTGAGCTGCGCGCGCACGGCTTCAAGGTCCGTTATGTCGGCGCTGTCGAACTGAGTGACGTGCGGAATGTTCACCCAGCTCGCATGCAGGCGTGGACCTGAAATCCGCTGAATGCGCCCGAGCGGCCGGGTCTCTACCGGCCCGAACTTGGCAAAGTCGACTTCCGGGATCTTCGGCAGCGCGGCGCCGCCCGCTGCCCCGGCGCCTTCCGTCATCACCTTCTTGACGAACGCCTTGACGTCATCGTGCGTAAGACGTGCCTTGGGACCGCTGCCCGTCAGGCGCGAGAGATCGACGCCGAGCTCGCGCGCGAACTTGCGCACCGAAGGGCCGGCGTACACGGCAGAAAAGTCCGCCATCACGACGGAGGCATCCGCCGCTGCCGCAGCGGACGCGGGAGCGGCCGTGGAAGGTGCTGCCGCCGGAGCCGGCGACTCTGCCTGGGCGAGTTGCGGCGCGCTCCTGGCTGCGAGTGCCGGGTGACGCACGGTTTCGTCCGCCGCGCTCGGCGCAGGCGCGGCGGCGGGCTTCGCCTCTGCACTCGCCGCTTCCACCAGCGCGATCAGAGTGCCCTGCGACACCTTGCCGCCCTTCTGGATCTTCAGCGCATTGATGCGGCCCGCAACCGGCGAAGGCACGTCCATCGTCGCCTTCTCGGTCTCGAGCGTGATCAGCGGAGTATCGACAGCGACGCTCTCGCCTTCCTTGACGAGCACGTCCACCACGCTGACGTCCTTGAAATCGCCCAGATCGGGGACGCGGACTTCGCTGAGATTGGCCATTGGCGCGAGCGTCAGACGGTCAGGGGATTCGGCTTCGATGGATCGATGCCGAAATCCTTCATCGCCCTGACGACCGTCGAACGATCCAGCTTGCCGTCATCTGCGAGCCCCTTGAGAGCGGCGACCGCGACGTAGTGGCGATCGACCTCGAAGAACTTGCGCAGCGCCGCGCGCCCATCGCTGCGCCCATAACCGTCGGTGCCCAGCACCACGTAACGGCCCGGCACCCACTGGCGGATCTGGTCGGGCACGGTCTTGATGTAGTCGGTCGCGGCGACGAAGGGGCCGCTCCGTTCGCCGAGGCACTGCTGCACGTGATTGGCACGCGGCGCCTCAGTCGCATGCAACATGTTCCAGCGCTCGACCTCGAGCGCATTGCGTCGCAGCTGGTTGAAACTGGTCACCGAGAACACGTCCGCGGGAACGCCATAGTTCTTTTCGAGGATCTCGGCCGCCGCAAGCACCTCACGCAGGATCGTGCCCGAGCCCATCAGGCTCACGCGCACCTTGCCGCGCCCGCCGATCTGCAGCAGGTACATGCCATTCAGGATCCCCTGCTGCACGCCCGGTGGCATCGCCGGCTGAGCATAGTTCTCGTTCATGCAGGTGATGTAATAGAAGATGTTCTCCTGCTCGGCGTACATGCGGCGCAAGCCATCCTGGACGATGACCGCGAGCTCATAGGCGAAGGTCGGATCGTAGGAAACGCAGTTCGGAATGGTGCTCGCCACCAGGTGACTGTGGCCGTCCTGGTGCTGCAGCCCCTCGCCCGCGAGTGTCGTGCGACCCGCGGTGCCGCCGACCAGGAAGCCGCGCGCCTGCATGTCACCGGCCGCCCAGGCGAAGTCGCCGACGCGCTGGAAGCCGAACATCGAATAGAAGATGTAGAACGGCACCATGTTGAGATCGTGATTCGTGTAGGCGGTGCCCGCAGCGATCCACGAGCACAGCGATCCCGCCTCGTTGATGCCCTCCTCCAGCACCTGGCCCTTCTTATCCTCGCGGTAGTAGGTGAGCTGCTCGACGTCCTGCGGCGTATAGAGCTGTCCCACCGATGAATAGATGCCGATCTGGCGGAACATGCCTTCCATGCCGAAGGTGCGCGCCTCGTCCGGGACGATCGGCACGATGTGCTTGCCGATGTTCTTGTCCTTGACCAGCGCCTGGAGGATGCGCACCAGGGCCATCGTGGTGGAAATCTCGCGGTCCCCGGTGCCTTCCAGCAAATTCGAAAAAGTCTCCAGCGGCGGAACGATCAGCGGCTCGGCCTTCGCATGCCGCACCGGCAAGTAGCCGCCGAGCGAGAAGCGCCGCTCGCGCAGATACCTGAGCTCCTCACTGTCCGCCGCCGGTTTCGCAAACGGCAGGCTGGTGATGTCCGCATCCGACACCGGGATGTGGAAGCGGTCGCGAAAAGCCTTCAGCGCCTCTTCGTCCAGCTTCTTCTGCTGGTGCGCGATCATCTGGCCTTCCCCCGCCTTGCCGAGACCGTAACCCTTCACGGTCTTCGCCAGGATCACCGTGGGTTGACCCTTGTGCGCCACTGCGGCGGCGTAGGCGCTGAACACTTTGCGCGCATCGTGACCGCCGCGATTGAGGTGCCAGATCTCCTCGTCGGACATGTTGGCGACCATCGCCTTGAGCTCGGGGTACTTGCCGAAGAAGTGCTCGCGCGTATAGGCGCCGCCCTTGGCCTTGAAATTCTGGTACTCGCCGTCGACACACTCTTCCATCACACGCCGCAGCAGTCCCTTCGTGTCCTTCGCGAGCAAGGGATCCCAGCGAGAGCCCCAGATCACCTTGAGAACGTTCCAGCCGGCGCCGAGAAACGCCGCCTCGAGTTCCTGGATGATCTTGCCGTTGCCGCGCACCGGCCCGTCGAGGCGCTGCAGATTGCAGTTGATGACGAAAATCAGGTTGTCGAGACCTTCGCGCACCGGCATGGTCAGGGCGCCCATCGACTCGGGCTCATCCATCTCGCCATCGCCGAGGAAGCACCACACCTTGCGATCCGAAGGCTTCACCATGCCGCGGTGCTCGAGGTAGCGGATGAAGCGCGCCTGGAAAATCGCCATCATCGGTCCGAGGCCCATCGAGACCGTCGGGAACTGCCAGAAGTCCGGCATGAGCCAGGGATGCGGATAGGAGGAGAGCCCTTTGCCGGAGACCTCCTGGCGGAAGTGACGCAACTGCTCCTCGGTCAGCCGTCCCTCGAGGTACGAGCGCGCATAGATGCCGGGACTCGAATGCCCCTGGATGAAGAGCATGTCCCCGGGATGATTCTCCGAGGGCGCGCGCCAGAAGTGGTTGAAGCCCACCTCGTACAAGGTTGCAGACGATGCGTAGCTCGAAAGGTGACCGCCGTATTCACTGCTGGTGCGGTTCGCGAGCACCACCATGGCGATTGCGTTCCAGCGAATGTAGGCCTCTATGCGGCGCTCGAGCGCCCGGTTGCCGGGGTACTCGCGCTCCTGTCCCGGCGCGATCGTGTTGACGTACGCCGTATTCGGACGGAACGGCAGGTAGGCGCCGGAGCGTCGCGTGTGATCAATGACGCGTTCCAGGAGGTAGTGAGCCCGCTCCGCTCCATGAGTCTTCAGGACCGAATCGATCGATTCAATCCATTCCTGGGTTTCGGTAGGGTCGAGGTCGTCGTGCTTGGGCTCTTGAGCCATTTCGTTGGGGTCCCGGGGCAGGCCCGGTATGATCCGGGTTTGGTTTTTTTCGGTCAAGGCAATAAGTGACTGCCCGCCTGATTCCCGAGCCATCGCAGCCGCGCATCACGCATCGACCGCACGCGCTGCGCGCCAATGCGCTCACCCGCTGCGACGTCCTGCTGGTCATCGTTCCAGCCGATCTCGCGCCGGCGCGGTGGAAAACCCTGCCACGCGGCGCGTGGCTGCGGGCGCAGTGCCTGCGGCGCAAGTGCCCCGCGGGCGCGACGCTCAGTGCGCGCCTCGACGGCAAGCGTCACGGACTTGTCATCATCGGCCTGCGTGCCGGCAAGGCGAGCGCGTTCGAGACGCTGCAACTCGCAGGACGGATGCTCAAGGAAGCACGCGCGCTGCAGCCCGCGAGCATCGCGCTCGCGACGCTCGGCCTGGACACGACGACCACACGGGGAGCGCTGGAGGCGTT
>DATBIF010000187.1:0-3825 GCA_036557045.1 Steroidobacteraceae bacterium | reverse complement strand
GAGGGGGTGTCGTGGGATCTGCTGCCGGTCGCTGCCGGGGTCGGCGTCGCTGTGATCCTGGGCCACGCGGTCTATTCACGCGTTCGTCGCAAGCCTCCCGGCGTTGCCAATGTCCCGGGCGCGGAAGAGCGCATCGAACGTCATGCGGCGGTCGATCGCTGGTTTCACTGGCTCACGGCACTCTGTGTGTTGACGCTGCTCCTCACGGCCTTCTTGCCGATCATCGGCGTCAAGTTTGCGTGGGTCACGATTCACTGGATCAGCGGCGTGCTCGCCGTGATCCTCGTGCTCTTCCACACCGTTCGCGCCACTTTCTGGCAGCACCTGCGCCACATCTGGATTCGCTGGCGCGATCTGAAACGGCCGCTGCGCGCCGGCAAGTACAGCCTCGCGCAGAAACTCATGCACGAGGCGATGACGGCGGCGATCATCGCAGTGGGCGTGACCGGCGTGCTGATGCTGCTCAAGATCGATACGCCGTTCTGGAAGCGCAACCCCTATGTCTTCAAGGCGGACGTGTGGGGTTTCATCTATGTGCTGCATGGACTGGCGGCGCTCCTCGCGCTGACGCTGGTGATCGTGCACATTTATTTCGCGCTCATCCCGGAGAACCGCATGTACCTGCGCGCGATGCTCCGTGGCTGGGTGACCCGCGGGGAAGCCGCGGCGCGGCATGATCCGGAACGCTGGCCGAAGCCGGGACCATGAGCGGACCGAGCCTCGCACAGCGCATCGAGTGGATCGAGGCGGGATACGAGTACCTGCTCGCCTACGCCGCGCAAGGCAGACGCGACGACTCCGGCTCTGAAGTGCGCCGCATGCTGACGCAGATGCAGGCGGCACTCGACGGGCTTGGAGCGGAAGTGAAGCGCACGTTCGCCGGTGCAGCCAGTGAAAGCGCGCCCTTCCTGGAGGCGGTGGCTTCCGACGCCCGGGTCGCAAGTGGTGCGATCGCGCTGGTCCTGGACCGGCCGGCGATCAGCTCGCTCCTGGCCGACAATCTCAATGCTTCGATCCATCTGCGCGCACGTCTCACCGACCTGTTCGTCCTCGATCAGGCATTGAAATCGGCCGGCTAGCAGGCTGCGCGCGAGTTTGCGCGACGGCCGCCTGGTCTGCCTGTGACGCAAGCGGCCTGCGACTTACGCTGCGATCTTGCACGTGGAGGCGGTCTGCTCAGTCGACTCGTCCGATCCCGTGGCCGGCGCCTGGGCCAGCTGCTGCACGAACTTTTCGACGAACTCGGGCGAAGCGAAGGCGATCAGGCCATACTCGGTCATGTCCGCGGTGGCATCGAAGTATCCAAGCGTCGGGTTGAACATGGTGGTCTCCTCGGGTTCCGTTTCACGTCTGCTGGGGTATTCCAGCTCGTGGTGCGTAGAATCCGCTTCGACCTCTGATGAATCTTTGGCCACGACCTGATGTTGTGTGATTGTTTCTGAGCCCGTCTGATGCCGGAGAGCGCGGCTAAAATAAATTACGAATTCAATGACTTCCGCCTTGATCCGCAGCAAAGATTGCTGTTGACCCGGGCGGGAGGACGTCCCATTCCGCTGGCGCCGAAGGTTTTCGAGACTCTTCTCTACTTTGTCGAGCGCCGTGGCGAGCTCCTCGACAAGCCCACGCTGATGAAGGCGATCTGGCCGAACATCGTCGTCGAGGAGAACAGCCTCAACCAGAACATCTCGGCGCTGCGGCGTGCGCTGGGCGAGAGCCCGGGCGAGCATCGCTTCATCGTGACCGAGCCGGGCCGCGGCTACCGGTTTGTTGCCGACGTCAGGACGATCACGGTGCCGGCTTCCGCGCAGCGCGCCGCTGCCCAGGTTGAAGCTGCGCCCACTGCGACCGCGGTGACGCCGAGTGTGACATCCGCTGCGCGCAGCTCGATTGCCGTGCTGCCCTTCGCGAATCTTACCGGCGATCCCGCCAAGGAATATTTCAGCGACGGGATGGCCGAAGAGCTCATCCACACGCTGGCTCGCTTGCCCGGACTCAGAGTCCCCGCGCGCACGTCCTCATTTGCGTACAAGGGCCGCAACATCGACGTGCGCCAGATCGCGCGCGATCTGCAGGTGGCCGCCGTGCTCGAAGGAAGTGTGCGCAGTGCCGGCGAACGCATTCGGGTCACGGCGCAGCTCATCGACGCCGAGAGCGGCTATCACCTCTGGTCGCAGAACTACGATCGCAAGTTCGACGATCTCTTCGCACTGCAGGACGCGCTCGCGACCGAGATCGTGCGGACGCTGCGCTCCAGTCTGCGCGGAGATCTTTCCGGTGCGCTGCCTCATGCGCCGCCGACCGTCGACATCGAGGCCTATCACCTCTACCTGCGCTCCCTCGACCTGTCCGACAACCCAATCGTCAATTTACCGCGCGCACTCGGCGACTTGCAGCGTGCGGTGGAGCGGGACCCGCAGTTCGCGCGCGCGCATGCCGCCTTGACGAGTCTGCGCTCGCTCGCGTTGGTGGTGGGCGTGAGCGTGCCCGGGACACTGGCCGACGCCGAGAAACAGGCACGGCAGGCGCTGGCGCTAGATGCCACGCACGGCGCGACCTATGGAGCGCTCGGCATCATTTATGCGGGCCAGGGGCGCTGGCTCGAAGCGCAGGAGAAATTCGACATCGCACTCGCGCGCGACGATACCGATCCGCAAATGCACCAGGCTTATGGGCTTCATATGGCGGGGAGTGTGGGGCAGCTGAGCCGTTTTCTGCAGGCTTCGTTGCAGGCGGGGCGGCTGGCGCCGGCCTGGATTACGGGGGTCATGACGATCGGGGTTGCTTATACCGTGCTCGGGCACACCGACGAAGCGCGCCGCTTTATGGATCTGGCGCTGGATCTCGGACTCGGAAGGACAGCGGGGCCGGTGCCGGACGCACTCTCCACTTTGGCCCTGCGAGCAGGTCGTCATGAGGATGCCGCCGAAATCATGGTCGCCGCGCTGCCGCCGAATTGGCGCGCTGTGAACGGCGAAGAGACGGTGAGAAGCGTGTTCGAAGGCATGGCCGAACCGGCGCGCCGCAGCGCTGCCCTCGAGCGACTCAACCGTATGTGCGCCGACCTTCACGTGCAGGAGGCGCCTGAGTTCGTGCGCAGACGCCTGATCGTGTGGTACAGCCGCCTCGGTGGGTTGACGGAAGCGTTCGAGCTTCTGAATCTGTCACTGGATCTTTTCGCAAAGTCCGGGACGATCGGCACGGCGTGGGCGTTCATCTGGATGCCCGAACTGCTGCCGGTGCGCCAGGATGCGCGCTTCCAGGATCTTGCGCGGCGCCTGAAGCTGTTCGATTACTGGGAGAAATACGGCGCACCCGACAACTGCGAGCTGCGCGACGGCAGGCTCATCTGCCATTGACCTGAAACAGTGCGTGAATGGCCGAACCCGACGCGAGAGTGAGCTACGAATTCCACGGCTTCCGGCTCGATCCGCAGCAGCGTCTGCTTTCGAGCACGGATGGCCAGCCGATTGCGCTGCCGCCGAAGGTATTCGAAACGCTGCTCTATTTCGTTGAGCGGCGCGGCGAGCTGCTCGAGAAGGCGACGCTCCTCAAGGCGGTCTGGCCGAACGTCGTGGTCGAGGAGAACAGCCTCAACCAGAACATCTCGGCCCTGCGGCGCGCATTGGGTGAGAGCCCCGGCGAACATCGCTTCATTGTCACCGAGCCAGGGCGCGGTTACCGCTTCGTCGCTCCCGTACGCACGGTGACCGCGGCTGCGGTGGCGTCGCGCCCCGAAGCGCAGGCGAGCTGGTCCGCATCCGGGCCCAGGGACGGGACGGTGCGTACGTCAATCGCGGTCCTGCCGTTCGCCAACCTGACCGGTGA
>DATBIF010000186.1:0-6294 GCA_036557045.1 Steroidobacteraceae bacterium | reverse complement strand
GGTCGAAGCACTCAAGTCCTGACCGGGATTCAACCTGACGGTGGGTGCGTCACCACGATCGCTACGGCGCGGGCGGTCACGTCGCCGCGAACGGCCGCTACGTCGCGGCGAAAGACTGCGCCTGTGGATGCGAAGGGCCGGGTGCTAACGCGACACGGTGATGCTCGGGTCGAGCATCCGCAGTGCGTCAGCCGTCGTGGGTGCGCCGGTCCGCTGTATGTCCTCACCGGAATAAACGCGACCGGGCGCCGCGCAGTCCTTGGACGGGATACGGCTGGCGGTCGACGATACGCAGGACGGCGTAGTTTCCGTGTAACGTGACTCCTGCGCGCGAGGCGCAATCGAGCAACCCGCCACGGTGCTCAGCGCGGCTGCCAACAACACTGATCTCAACACATTCGGCTCCTGACACGATGGCGACTGCACTTTTGACACGCGTGCCCGGCCCAAGTTGCGCGACGAGGCTGTGAGCGGCGCGCCGATGTCAGAACCGTTCACGTTCATTCATCTGCGAGCCTGATTCCGCGCACTGCGTGCAATCGTTCTCGGCGGACGGCGGCAAGATCGACTCGATCGATGTCCGAAAACGGCTAGTCCTGATGGAGAGCGCGGCGTAAGGTCGCAGCCATGGAACAGATTCTCGGACTCGATCGGCGTGCACTCGACCGGGCGCGCATCAGCCGCGACCGCCGCTTCGACGGAAAATTCTTCGTCGCGGTGACCTCGACGGGGATCTATTGCCGGCCGGTCTGTCCGGCTCGCACCTGCAGGAACAGCAACGTCCGCTACTACGCGACCGCTGCAGCGGCTGCAGAGGCCGGCTTTCGGCCGTGCCTGCGCTGTCGTCCCGAGGCAGCGCCAGGAACGCCGGCCTGGCTGGGCACATCGGCGGTCGTGCGCAGGGCCTTGCGGATGATCCACGAGGGCGCCCTCGACGACACCTCGGTCGAGGGGCTGGCGGAGCGCATCGGCGTCGGCGCGCGCCATCTGCATCGCCTGTTCGTACAGCATGTGGGCGCCTCGCCGATCGCAGTGGCCCAGACGCGCCGGCTGCACTTTGCGAAGCGCTTGCTGGATGAAACCGAGCTGCCGATCACGCAGATCGCGCTCGCCGCGGGCTTCGGGAGCCTGAGGCGTTTCAATGACGCATTCCAGGGGGCCTATCGGCGAGCCCCACGCGAGTTGCGCAGGCGGCACGTAGGGGAGACGGCGCGAGGTGACGAAGTCATGCTGCGGCTCGCGTTCCGCCCGCCCTACGATTGGGCGCAGCTACACGGGTTTCTCGCTGCCCGAGCGCTTCCCGGTATCGAGCGAGTCGATTCGCAAGGTTACGCCAGGACTGTGCGCACCGACGCCGGCCACGCGCTGATCAGCGTGCGGTCACTGCAGGACGAGCACGCGCTCGAGCTACGCGTGCGCGGCGCCGAGCCCGCAGCGCTCTTTCAGCTGTCGTCGGCGGCACGGCGCACGTTCGACCTGTCGGCCGATCCGGCGCGCATCGCGGCCGCGCTCAAATCGGATCGCCTGCTCGGGCCGCTGCTGCGACGACGGCCCGGCCTGCGCATCCCGGGCGCGTGGGACCCGTTCGAATGTGCGGTACGCGCGGTCCTCGGGCAGCAGGTGACGGTGGCGGCCGGGCGCACGTTTGCGGCGCGGCTGGTCGAGCGCTCTGGCGAGCGCATCGACGACGGCTCCGATGGGCTCACGCACCTCTTCCCGACGCCTGCGGCGCTTGCGGATGCGGACCTTCGCAGCATCGGGCTGACCACGGCTCGCGCTCGCGCGCTGCGCGGACTGTCACGCGCCGTCGATGCTGGTCACGTGGACTTTACCGCGACCGTGGAGGAGGTGACTGCCAGGCTTGCGCAGTTGCCCGGCCTCGGCGAATGGACTGCGCAGTACATTGCGTTGCGCGGGCTCGGAGAGCCGGATGCATTCCCGGCGGCGGACCTGGTCCTGCGCAGGATGGCCGCGGCCGGCGGCACCCCGCTCACCGCTCGCGAGCTCGACACGCATGCACAAGCCTGGCGTCCGTGGCGCGGCTATGCCGTCCTGCACCTGTGGACTGCTGCGGCGGAGCGGCGTGCTGCAGGAACATCGTGAGCACGATCTATTGGCACGAAATGGATTCTCCGATCGGACGCCTGTTGCTCGCGGGCGAACGGGATCGGCTGAGCCTCGTGCACTTCCAGTCCACGGCGCGACCTCGTCAACCCGATCCGGAATGGATTGAGCGGTCGTCTATGTTCGGTGCCGTGGAGCGGCAACTGCGAGAGTACTTCGCCAGCAAGCGGCGGACGTTCGACCTCGAGCTGATGATGCCGGGGACACCGTTCCAACGTGATGTGTGGTCCGCGTTGAGAGCGATTCCCTACGGCGAAACGATCTCGTACGCGGAGCTGGCAGCCCGGCTTGGCAAGCCGCGCGCGGTACGCGCGGTGGGCAGCGCGAACGGTGCGAACCCGGTGCCGATCGTGGTGCCCTGCCATCGAGTCATCGGAAGTGACGGTTCACTGACGGGATTCGGCGGAGGACTCGACCTGAAGCGCAGGCTCCTGGCGCTCGAGGGCGCGCGCTGCGTCCAGGAGCCGATCCGCGATCTGTTCGCCGGTGCCGGCGGGCGCTGAGCAATTACGGAATCAGGGCGGGATCCGGCCTGATGCGCCGTTAACGTTTGCCACATGACCCAGGATCTGAGTTCCGCTGACGAGTGGCTCTCTCCCATCGTGGAGTTGCGCCAGTACACGCTGCATCCCGGGCAACGCGACGTGCTGATCGAGCTCTTCGAGCGCGAGTTCATCGAGAGCCAGGAAGCGCTCGGGGCGAAAGTGATCGGTGAATTCCGCGATCTCGACAACCCGGACCTGTTCGTGTGGTTGCGCGGCTTCGAAGACATGCCGACGCGCGCGCGCGCGTTGACGGAGTTCTATGGCGGCCCGCTATGGCGCGAGAACAGCCAGGCTGCGAACGCCACGATGGTGGATTCCGACAACGTGCTGCTCCTCAGACCCGCGCGTCCAGGACGGGCCTTCCAGCTGTCTCCGCGGGCACGGCCCGCGCCTGGGGCCGCAGACGTTCCGAGCGCGCTCATCGTCGCGACGATCTACTATCTGCGCGCGTCGGCGGCGACGGACTTTGCGAGCTGGTACGAAGAGTCGTTGCAGCCGCTATTGCTGGAAGCAGGAGGAACTGCGCTCGCGTCCTTCGTCACGGAGTCGAGCCCGAACAACTTCCCGCGCCTGCCCGTGCGCGAGGGAGAGAGTGTTTTCGTCGCGTTTACCTGTTTCGCGAGCGAGCAGGCGTTCGAGGCTCAAAGGGCGAGGCTCGCCGGGTCGGCGAGCTGGCGCGAGCTGAACACGCAGCTCGCGTCGCGCTCGCGAAATCTTCCGGAAGTGCACCGCCTGGCACCCGGCGCTCGCTCACTGCTGCGCGGTTGCAAGCCAGCCTCGTAACTGCTCCGTTGCTGAGGACGGTCGGAAGGCTCACTGCGCAGCCTTGCGCGACTGGTACTCCTCTTTTATCTTGTCGCGTGCCTCTTTGCGCATCTTGTCGAGCTCCGTCTGCTGCTCGGGCGAAAGGATCGGCTTCAGCTTGCTGTTGAAGTCGTCCTGCGCGCTCTTCGCCTCCCGGAATGCAGAGCGCTTCGCGCTCCGCGAAGTGTCGCCCGCATACTTGTCGTGAACCTCCTTGAGCTTGCTGTTGCGCGCCTCGAAGAGCGGCTTGATCTGCGCTTCCTGGTCGGGACTCAGCTTGAGGCGCTGCGAAAACTCCTCGAAGGCCTGCTGCGCCATCTCGCCATACTTGCCTTCCGCGTGCACGGGCTGAGCGATCGCGACCAGGAACAGGGCGACGCACGACGCCAACGTCGAGCGGGTGATCCACCGGGTACTCATGACATCCTCCGTGGCTTGACGTGGGCAAGGTAGCCGAGCGACTGCCTCAATCCCATTGTCCCTTGGGGAAGGAGACTCTCGGCTTCCCGACCGGCTTCGCCGTGCCTGTGGCAGAATCCCGCCGTCCCCTGGCCTGGAGCTGGCCCCGTGGCGAATCAACAAGAACAGGTCGTTGGGGCCGGAACGGATCGCCTCGATGCTGCCGTCGCCGGCGGGAGAGCCCGCGGCTGGGGACGGCGACACATCGTGGTGATCCTGTGCTTCCTCGCGCTCTTCATCGCTTACACGGATCGGGTCAACATTTCGGTCGCCGCGGTAGCGATGCGCGAGCAGCTCGGCTGGACGCAGACGACGAAGGGATTCGTGTTGTCTGCATTCTTCATCGGCTACATGCTGTTCATGATCGTGAGCGGGTGGCTTGCCCGGCGCTACGGCGGCAAGCGCGTCCTCGCAGCGGCCGTCGTTGTCTGGTCGCTGTTCACGCTGCTCACGCCGTGGGCCGCCCGGCATTCGCTGGGCGTGCTGATCGCAGTCCGGATCGGGCTCGGCATTGGCGAGGCCGCGGTGTTGCCGGCGGCCTTCGCGCTCTTCAGTCATTGGGCGCCAGCGGCCGAACGTACGCGGATCGTGGCTCGCTTTCTGAGCGGCGTGCCGCTGGGGCAGGTCGTAGGCTTCATCGGTACCGGCTGGATCATCGCGCACTCGGGCTGGCCCATGGCCTTTTACTTCTTCGGTGCAGTCGGGCTCCTGTGGCTCGCCTTCTGGATGCCGGCCGTCCGCGACGATCCCGCCACAGACCCGCGCATTTCGCGCCAGGAGCTCGAGCTCCTGCAGCGGGGGAAATCAGTCGTCCTGGCGCGCTCATTTGCCTGGCGGCGATATCTTGCCGCGCCGTCCGTGTGGGCCATATTCGTCACGCACTTCTGCCACAACTGGGCGCTGTACCTGCTCCTGTCCTGGCTGCCGAGCTACTTTCGCGAGCAACTGGGCCTCAGCATCTCCAATGCCGGCCTGTTTGCCGCCGCGCCGTGGCTCGCAGCTTTTGCATCGGCCAATCTCACGGCGATCGTGGTGGACAAGGCCATCAGTGCCGGCGCGCCGGTGATCCGGATGCGGCGGCTGACGAGCACGATCGGGATGATCGGCGTAGCAACCTTTCTATTGCTGATGCGCGACGTCCAGTCAGCCACCACTGCGCTCGCGCTGGTTTGTGCGGCGACGTCATGCGTCGGCGTGCTCATGGCCACGTTCATGCCCAACGCGCTGGACATTGCACCTCGCGACTGCGCCATCCTGGTCAGCATCAGCAACACGATCGCGACCATTCCAGGCATCGCCGGTGTCGCGATCACCGGCTGGCTGATCGACACTTCAGGTACGTACGCCAGCGCATTCCTGCTCACGGCGCTGTTGTGCATTGCGGGGGCGCTCTTCTACCTGGCGTTTGGCAGCGCCACGGCGATCGATACTCTGGAAACGGCAGCGGATGGCGAAGGATCTCAACCAGGCAGTGCGTGAAGTCTGCCTGTCGTTCCCGGAGGCCGAGGAGTATCTCTCGCACGGCTCGCCGAACTTCCGCGTGCGCGGCAAGACTTTTGCGACTTATGTCGTCAACCATCACGGCGACGGGCGCATCGCGCTCTGGTTGAACGCGCCGTCGGGCGCGCAGGAACAGCACACGCGCACCGCACCGAAACAGTTTTTCGTGCCTCCGTACGTCGGTCCGCGCGGGTGGCTTGGGGTTCACCTCGACAAGGGCTTGTCCTGGAAGCGCATCGCGGCACTGGTGCGCGAGGCGTACGAAAAGGTCGCGCCACCCGCGCTGATCGCACAGATCGGCGACACGATCGAGATCGACGCACCCACGAAGTCACTCGCACCCAGCGACATCGACCCGATGAGCTCGAAGCGCGCGCAGAGCGTGCTCAAGTCGCTGCGCAAGATGTTGCTGTCATGGCCCGAGGTCTCGGAGACGCTGCAATTCGGCTCGCCGGTCTGGAAGGCGGGCAAGAAAACCTTCGCGTGCGCTTACTATCAGGCCAAGGCGCTCAAACTCGCCTTCTGGGTCGGCGTAGATCGACAGGGATTGTTGACCGCCGATGAGCGCTTCCAGATCCCGCCCTACATGGGACACAACGGCTGGATCGCACTCGATGTCACCCGCCATTGCGATTGGGACGAGGTGCGAACGCTGGCGCTCGACAGCTACCGCCACTTCGCTCTCAGGCGAATGCGCGCTGTCCTCGCCGAGCCGTAGGCCGTGGCTGAGGTCCAGAAACCGCGAGCGCCGTCCTGCGATCGGAATCGCGAGCCGATTCTCGCCGTGCTGCGCCGTCACTTCTCAGATCGGCGCCGCGTACTGGAGACCGGCAGCGGCACGGGCCAGCATGCAATCCATTTC
>DATBIF010000185.1:0-20523 GCA_036557045.1 Steroidobacteraceae bacterium | reverse complement strand
GAGAAGTAGGCGTAATCGCTGAAGATGTCGGCCGGCGCGACGTACTGCTCCAGTTGCACCAGGAAGCAGGAGCTACAAACCCACGCGTGCAGCGGATAGAAGCGCTCCATGTGGTTGAGCTGCTCCGGCTCGATGTGTGTCTGACAGAGCGGCGACATGCCGAGGTCGACGAACGTGTGCGTGAGAGTCGTGCCACAGAAGCGGCAGTGCGCACGCGCCGCGGGCGCGTTCGGCGCCGCTTCCACTTCGACTCGCTCGGCGCCGGAAAGAGTGCTGGCCATCAGGATCTGCCTGTCAGAGCTATGAGCTGAGTCATCGTCGTCTCTGGTTCTTGTCGCCGTCCGCGCACTTGCTGTGGCGTCACGCGCGTCCCCTCGAAGCCGAAAGTCTCCCAGACCGTGGCGAAGCGAGCCGTGAATTGGGTCACGGCACTCTGCTTACGCGACATAATGCCACGTTCGTCCGCCATGCGGACTCGACCATGCGAGCCGTTCCAAACCACGCGTCCTTGCCCCTCAGGCGCCGCCCAAGGCGACCGAGCTGCCAGAGAACGCACGGCCCCCGCCCGCGGCCGTCGATGGCTCAGGCAGTGCCATTTGAATGCCATGAGCAACGCCCCTCGAGTGGGGCGGGCGCCCCGGCGTTTGTCGCCAAACGATGACGAGCCCGCAATGTGAAATGGCTCTCAACGGCTCTAAACTGTGCGCATCACAACAAGGAGCTCGCGGTGGCACCTCGCAACCGTCGTTTCAGAACTGCAACACGCACCATTCTCTTCGCCGCCGCGCTGTGCGCACTCGCGTCGGCACACGCCGCCGATGTCCAGTGGCCGGTGCACTTGAACGCCAAGGGTTACCTCGAGGACGCGGCAGGCAAACCGTTTCCGCTCATCGGTGATGCCGGATGGGTCATGTCGACCCGCATGAACCCCACCGAGGTCACCACGTACCTGGACAACCGTCAGCAGAAAGGATTTACCGCGACCAACCTGATGGCGACCGTGGTCTACCCGCCGGAAGGCCCGGAGGACTATGCAGGCGAAGTCCCCTTTCCGAAGGGCGTCCAGGACTGGTCGGAGCGCAACGAGGCTTACTGGTCGTTCATCGACTACATCATCACGCAGGCGAAGAACCGCGGAATCCTGGTGTTCGTCGCGCCGGCCTACCTGGGTTACCAATGCGGCGAGGAAGGCTGGTGTGTGGACATGATCGCGCAGACCAACGCGGCGATGACGGATTACGGTACCTGGATCGCCAATCGCTACAAGAGCTACGGCAACGTGATCTGGCTCAACGGCGGCGACTGCAACTGCAACGACTACGCCGGCGCGTGCGCGCGCGTCGACGCCGTAGCGAACGGAATTCGCGCCGCCGATCCCGCAGCGCTGCAGACCGCGCACTCCGGTCGCCAGCACTCAGCCCTGGATGACTACAACAAGCCCTGGCTCAACATCAACACGACCTACTCGGAGTGCACCAGCTACGCCACGCGTCTGCGCAACGACTATCAGCGCGCCAACGCGCTGCCGTTCGTGTACATCGAGGGGCGATACGAGTTCGATCAGAACGAACCCCCGACGGCCGCGTGCATCGACGGACAGATGCTTTCCGCGTTCTTTGGCGGAGCGCTCCTCGGGCATGTGTACGGCAATGACAACGTGTTCGACAAGAAATCCACCTGGCAGACGAACGTGGGGATGAACTCACCCGGCGCCACGGCCATGGGCAACATCTCCAGGCTGCTCAAGTCACGCAAGTGGTACGAGCTCGTTCCCGACTACGGCAACGTAGTCGTCACTTCGGGCAAGGGCTCGGGTGAGAACTACCAGGCTGCTGCGCGAGGGTCGAGCGGAGAGACGGTGATGATCTGGTATCCGCAGGCCACGACCGCCACCGTCAACATGACCCAGGTGGCCGGCACGCAGGCGCGCGCCTGGTGGTGGGATCCGGAGAGCAACACCGCCAGCTCCGCGGGCACGTTTGACACGACGGGCAGCAAGAGCTTTCAGCCGAGTCGCGCGCGGATGGTGCTAGTGCTCGACAACGCCGCCGCCAACCTGCCGGCACCCGGGCAGACCGCGACGGTCCTCCGGCCGAAAGCGCCCACCGGCGTCCAGGCGCACTAGCCGCGTCTTTCCCGCGCGCTGCCGAACTGCGCAGACCGAGATCTGTCTGCGCGGACGGACCTTGCGTGCATGGTAATCTGCCGCTCTAGCTTCAGGACCGGCCATGAGCGAGCTCCTTTTTGAGTTACCCCTGCGAACCGCGCTGCAGAGCGCCGATGCGCCAGCGCTCCGGTATCGCGACGCGACCCAGACTTACGCACAGCTCGCGGAACAGATCGAGGCTGTCGCGAAAGGGCTGCTCGCGCTCGGCAGGAAGCGCCAGGAGCGCGTGGCTGTCTACCTGCCGAAGCGTCTCGAGACCGTCGCAGCGTATTTCGGGATTGCGCGCGCGGGCTGCGTGTTCGTGCCGGTCAATCCGCTTCTCAAGCCGCCGCAGGTCGCTCACATCCTCACCGACTGCAGCGTTCGCACGCTCATCACATCCGCGGAGCGCCTCGCGAGCCTCGTGGACGCGCTCCAGGGCTGCCCCGATCTGCACTCGATCGTACTGGTCGATGACCAGCCGACGGCCGAGCCGCTGCCGCAGAGATGGCCGATCCAGACATGGCGCGAGCTGACGAGTGCGACAACGAACGCGCGTCCTCACCGCGTGATCGATGCGGACATGGCGGCGATCTTCTATACCTCGGGCAGTACCGGACGGCCGAAGGGCGTAGTGCTGTCGCATCTCAACATGGTCACCGGCGCGAAAAGCGTTGCGCACTACCTCGGCAATACGGCGGCGGATCGACTGCTGGCGGTGTTGCCTTTCAGTTTCGATTACGGCTTCAGCCAGCTCTCGACCGCATTCAGCGTCGGTGCTTCGGTCGCGCTGATGGATTACCTCTTTGCGCGCGACATTCTCACGATGCTGGAACGCGAGCACATCACGGGTCTTGCAGGAGTGCCGCCACTGTGGGTGCAGCTCGCGGACCTGCCCTGGCCCGCGAGCGTCGGCGAGCACCTGCGCTACATCACCAATTCCGGTGGCGCGATGCCGGGCGTCACGCTGCAGAAGTTGCGCGCCGCGCTGCCGGCGACACGCGTCTTCCTCATGTACGGCCTCACCGAGGCCTTTCGCTCGACGTATCTCGACCCTGCCGAGGTGGAGCGGCGGCCTGACTCGATCGGCAAAGCCATTCCGAATGCGGAAATCCTGGTCGTGCGACCAGACGGCTCGCCGTGCGCGCCCGACGAACCCGGCGAGCTCGTGCACCGCGGCTCGCTCGTCGCCTTGGGCTATTGGAATGATCAGGAGAAGACCGCGGAGCGTTTCAAGCCGGTGCCCGGGCAGGATCCGAACCTGGTTCTCACCGAGATGGCGGTCTGGTCGGGGGACCTCGTGCGCATGGATGCGGATGGCTTTCTCTATTACGTCGGCCGACGCGACGAGATGATCAAGACGTCCGGCTACCGTGTGAGTCCGACCGAGGTTGAAGAGGTCGTGTTTGCCACAGGATTGGTGCAGGACGTGGCTGCTGTCGGCGTCCCGCACCCGGTTCTTGGCCAGGCGATCGTGATCGTGGCGACGCCCGCCGACACCCGCCAGCCCGAGTCGCAGGCGCTGCTCGCGGCATGTCGCAAGCAACTGCCAGCCTTCATGGTGCCGCTGCACGTTGAGTGGCGCGAGACGCTACCGCGTAACCCGAACGGCAAATACGATCGCCCGCTCCTGGCCGCGGTGTTGCGCGCGCTGTTTGCGGATGCGTCCTCATGAGCAGTGCTGTTCCGGGCCACGCGCCCCATCCCTTCTTTCGCGTCGATCGATGCCTGATGGTCGCGGGCCGACCGCTGCCCGAGATTGCAGCCGAGGCTGGAGCCAGGCCCTTTTACCTCTATGCGCGCCAATACATGACGGAGCGCGTGCAACAACTGCGGCACGTGTTGCCCCGCGGCATCGATTTGCACTACGCGGTCAAGGCCAACCCCATGCCGGCGGTCGTGCAACACCTGGCCGGCCTGGTCGACGGACTCGATGTCGCATCTGCGCGCGAGATGCAGGTGGCGCTCGATGCGCGCGTCGACCCACGGCAGATCAGCTTCGCGGGCCCGGGGAAGCTCCCCGCGGAACTCGAGCGCGCGGTCGAAGCCGGCATCGTGGTCAATGTCGAATCGGAACTGGAGATCGAGCGGCTGGCGGAGATTGCCCGGCGCGTGGGCGAGCGCCCGCGCGTTGCAATCCGCGTCAACCCGGACTTCGAGCTCAAGGCCTCGGGCATGAAGATGGGCGGCGGTCCGAAGCAGTTCGGAATCGATGCCGAGAACGTTCCTGAGGTCCTACGCGAGCTGGCACGGCTGCCGCTCGAGTTCGTGGGTTTTCATATCTTCAGCGGCTCGCAGAATCTGCGCGCCGAGTCGATCGTCGAGGCACAGCAAAAAGCTGTGGCGCTCGCGGAACGGCTCGCCGACTCGGCGCCGGCGCCGGTTACGCTTCTCAACATAGGCGGCGGCTTCGGCATCCCGTACTTTCCAGGCGAGCAGCCCCTCGACCTCGCACCCATTGCGGCCAATCTCGCGAGTCTCGTGACCCGGGTCGCGACCTGCATGCCGGAAGCGCGGCTGGTCCTCGAGCTCGGGCGCTACCTGGTGGGTGAGGCTGGCATCTACGTCTGCCACGTGGTGGACCGCAAGGTCTCGCGCGGGCACACCTTCCTCATCACGGACGGCGGTCTGCATCATCACCTCGCGGCTTCCGGAAATTTCGGCCAGGTGATCCGCAAGAACTACCCGGTGGTCATCGGCAATCGACCGCTCGATGGGCCGCAGGAAGTCGTATCGGTCGTGGGACCGCTGTGCACGCCGCTCGATCTGCTCGCCGATCGCATGCAGCTCTCGAGGGCAGAAGTCGGCGACCTGGTCGTGGTACTGCAGAGCGGCGCTTACGGTTTCTCGGCGAGTCCGCTCAACTTTCTCAGCCACCCGGCTCCGGCAGAGATCCTGCTCTAACGTACGGGCCGGCTCCATGGGCATTGCCCGCATGCTCACGGCAAAATGCACCGCGTCGGTCCTATGAACAGACCTTAACCTCCCCCTGGCACTGGGCGTGCTAGTCTGGTCGCCAGCAATGGCTGGGAGGGCCGTCGCGGTGGGAGCGGGCAGTCGTCTCAGGGCTGCAGTGAAGAAAGCGATCGTGAAGCCAATGGTGGCGAGGCTGCGCTATTGGCTGGACGAGTTCGATGAGGACCGGTCGAAGCCTGCCGAGGTGCCCTTCGACAACGGTTACGAATATCTCCGATACGCCTTTTGCGACTTGATGACCGACGCTGTGTGCCGGCGCAAGCCCATGTACGTGTGGGGAGTCCTGCGAGGCACCGCACTTGCCAGAGTGCTGGGGATTCGGCGCGTTTCTGTGATCGAGTTCGGGGTCGCCGGTGGCGGAGGCCTGCTGAGCCTGGAACGGATCGCCAGGCACGCGCAAGAAAGGATCGGTGTCGTCATCGACGTGTATGGCTTCGATACGGGCACCGGGCTACCGAAACCGAAGGACTACCGGGACCAGCCGAACATGTGGTTCGAAGGTCAGCTGCCCATGAATCGGGAACTGGTCGAGGGGCAGCTGCGAGGCGCATCGCTGCGAATCGGCCTGGTGCGCGATACGGTTCCTCAGTTTGTCACCGAGCTCGAGCAGGGCCTGGGAGCGCCCGTGGCCTTCGTGAGCTTCGATCTCGACTTGTACAGCTCGACGTGCGACGCCCTGAAACTGTTTTCGGCGAAGACGCAGTGCCTGCTGCCGCGTGTCATGTGTTATTTCGACGACATTCTGGGACATACCTACAACGAGTTTGCAGGCGAGCGGCTGGCGATCAACGAGTTCAACGCGTCGCAGGGACTGCGCAAGCTCTCGCCGATCTTCGGGTTGCGCTATTTCGCGCCTCGAGCCGTGCACGAGGCGAAGTACTGGGATTGCTTCTATCTCGCCCATATCTTCGACCACCCCCTCTACAACACGCTGGATTCAATCTCCAAGGGTGTGTACATGGATCACGACGGGCGAGCGCACGGTCTGCCGGTGAATTCGAACTGGAGGGACCAGGTTCGCTCTTAACGCGCGGCTGCGGCTGTGCCACCGACGCCGTGTCGTTGTGGGTCGTGCGTGGAACTGCTGAGGTTGAGCATCACGACCACCACTGCCACGAACCAGATTCGCACCTCGGACTTGAGGTAGTCGACGAACAAGTCGCCGACGACGATGGAGCCGAGGATCGCCACCACCGCCGGCAGCAATGTGGGCAGGAACCCCTCCTGTCCCTTCAGGCGCCGACTCAGCTCGCGAATATTTTTCCAGATCCAGACGGCGAGCAGGATATAGAGCACCGCGCCGATCACGCCTTGTTCGACCAGTGCGCTGAGGAACGTGTTGTGCGAGGCCCGAGCCCGGTCCTCGCCACTGCCGGTGAGGTACTTGTCTTCCAGGAAGTTGGGGCTGAGAACCGCCGTACACCGGTGTCCGCATCCGAGCGGGTGCTGCGCGAACATGCGCAGCTGTGCCTGCATGAGCGGCAAGCGGCCGGCTCCGGTATCGATGCCCTCCACTTCCTCGCCCGCCTGCGTCACCGAGCCCATCCGCAGCCAATAGAGCGGATTGGTCAGGATGGCGAACAGGATGATGGCCAGCACCGAGAGCACGCGCACGCGGCGCCGCTCGCGCAATGGCGTGAACAGGTTGAACAGGATGCCCCCGACACCGGCTGCCAGGAAGCCGCTGCGGCTCATCGTCGCCACGAGCGCGTTGACGATGAACGGCATGCCGCCGAGCAGCGCCGCACGACCGAGCCACTTGCTGGCGAGAAACAGCGATGAAGCCACGAAGATGCCAGTGACGATCTGCAGCGCGCCGGCGTTGGCCTCGTTGATGTCGGGCCCGCCGAACCCTTCGAAACGCCCGCCGATGTAGGTCTGGA
The DNA here is from genome assembly GCA_036557045.1 of Steroidobacteraceae bacterium. Lineage (GTDB taxonomy): Bacteria > Pseudomonadota > Gammaproteobacteria > Steroidobacterales > Steroidobacteraceae > DATBVX01. Next base: position 13,518 of record DATBIF010000185.1, on the reverse strand, counting down.
ACACGATCCAGCCGAGGTAGAGACAGCCGAGCACATGGCTCCAGAGAAACAGTCGCAGGTGCCGTTCCGAGTCGACGCACTTGATGATCAGCAGCGCAAGGAGCGTGTACTTCGCCACGAGAACGATGAGCTCCTGGTGCAGGGCTGGATCGAGCGCCCACAGCGACTGCACCAGGCACCACAGCACGAACACCACCAGTCCGGCTATGAGCTTGCGACCCGCGGGCGGCAGTGGCGGACCCTTGTGCTTGCTGACCATCAGGGCGAGGAGCGTGAGGACTGCCACCAGCAGCGACCAGCGCAGGTCCGGCAAAGCCTGGCCCCACCAGCGCGACGGTGGATGCAGGTAATAGACGCCCACGTAAGTGATGAGTCCGTAAATCGGGTGACGCACGAAGGCGAGCACGCAGCCAACCATGAAGAAGAACAGGAACGCGAGCGCCGTCAGGGACATCAGGCACCCGCCGGCTGCACGGCAGCCTCGCTGACGACTTCATCCAGAAGCGCGGCCAGCGAGCGAGTCAGGTCGCGACGCGAAAACTGCTGGACGCGTGCCCGCGGCACCACGAACGCGCCGTCCTGGCGCAGCTCGCGCAGGAACTCGCGCAGCAAGGCCTTGATCGCCTGCTTGTCATCGAGTGGTGCGACGTTCCCGGCACCCAGCTGGCGCAACAGCGCAGCCGTGTCGCCCGCCGGATCGGTCAACGCCAGGATCGGACGCTGGGCGTACAGGTACTCGTAGAGCTTGGCCGGTATCTGCTGGTTGCAGTTGCTCGCCTGCATCAGCAAGAGCGCATCCACCGCCTGCATTTCCTCGAGCGCCTCGCGATAAGGTATTGGCGGCAGGAGCTGCACGCACGCCGTGAGGCCCAGGCTCCTGACCACAGGCGCATACTGCTCCTCGTTACCGCTCGCCCGAAAGCGAAACTCCACTTCGCCGTCGACCAGGTTCCCCTCCGTGCGCAACTCGGCCAGCGCCGCGAACAGGGCCTCTGGATTGCGCTCGTCGCTGTATAGAAGACCGCTGTGCAGAATGCGCAGCGGCCGTCCGGGCTCGCGATCCTGGCGGCTGACGGGCCTGGACGGGAACATCTCCTCATCGAAGCCGTTGGCGATGACCCTGATAGCCGTGCGCGGATAGGACGGGAAGCGGCTCACATAGAGCTGCTCGGTACCAGACGTCGTGACCACCACGCGGGCCGCGTGGCTGAAGACACGCCGCTCGATCGACTGGTAGGCGCGGTGGATGAGCGGCTCCGGCGGATAGCCCTCTTGCGCCATCGGGTCGCGAAAGTCGGCAATCCAGGGCAGGCCGAACATGCGGTGAATGCCGTAGCCGATGCAATGCGCAGAGGCGATCGGATAGGTCGAAAGCACGACGTGCGGGCGCCAGCGCTGCACGATTTTCCTGGCGCGCCACAGGCCGCCGGCGATCCAGCTCTGCCAGCGGTCAGGGACCGCCAGCAGGAGTGGATAACGCTCGCGGATGGCGAGGTGGCGGCGCGCGTCGAGCGCCCAGGCGCGCTCCACGTGCACGTAATCCGGAACGAGCGCGAGATTCTCGGCGCGCTCGCTCGCGTACGCGCGCGGATGCACGGTGAGAATGGTGACCTCCCAGTCAGACTCGCGCAGGTACTTGGCGAAGGCCAGCGTACGGGTAACGCCGGTGCTGCCTTGAACGGGTGGGAAGTGGTAGGCGACGAGCAGGAGGCGTTTGTGCATCGTGCGGGTGCGGCGGCGGTGCGCGGTCGTCTCCCCCGACCGCTGATGCGACTCAGCCCGTGGTCTCGAGCGGGCGCCCCAGGCGCAGGAGCTTGTTCCTCAGGCCGGGCAAGGGATGACCGAGTGCATAGGCACGCTTGGCCTCGCGCTCCGCACCGTCGAGATCATTCATCTCGATCAGGAGCAACCCGAGGTTGTAGTGAATCTCGGCGGATTCGCCGTTGGTCGCTGCATCGCCGCGCATCAGCGCGGCATGCGCCTTTTCGAGATCCCCGGCCTTGCGGTAGATGATCGCCAGCTCCATGTACGGCGCGGGCTCATCGGGCACGGTGTCGATGGCCTGCTCGAGCAGATCGATGGCTCCCTGGACGTCACCCATCTCCTGGGTGATGCCCGCGAGGTTGATCAGCACCTGCGCACGCATCGGCGTTCCAGGGGGAAGCCGGTTGAAGGTGAACATCGTCTCTGCGTGGGCAGTCTTCAGGTCGTAGGTGCGCTGCCTCTCGTCATGTTCGACGCGCGCGCGGCGTAACCAGATCATGCCCGCGCAATAGTGATGAACGTATTCGAAGACGTTGTCCCCGATATTGGCGCGGGCGCTGTTGATCTGGCCGCGAGTGATCTGAGTCGCCCAGGGCGAGTCCTCGCCGATCGGCAAGGTCACGTAACGTGCCTGGCAGTAGCTCGGCCAGGAGGAGAATTCGCTTTGGGTCGGCTTGAAGTCGTAGGCGTGCGCCAGCCCCGGCGCCGCGCAGGCCAGGAGCCATGCCACGGCGCGAAGCATCCGCAACGATCTGGTTGTCATCGAGACAGGCGTTCCAACGGGCTCTTGTTCTGCCGCGGTATCTTGCCCGTTCCGCCCGCGCCGTGAAAGCGGTGCGCCCCCGCAATAGGGTTTACGTCACACTATTGCGCCTGCACCGAGCTCGGAGGCTTGGGTTTGATGGCCGGCGCGCTGCTGCCCGGCATCCTGAATGCGTAGACCGAGCCCGTGACGCTGTTGACCACCACCGCGATCTCCGCGTCGTCGTAGCGCATCAGGCGGAAGCGGTTGTAGACGCCATTGGATTGGTCCTGGGGGGTCACGGAATTGCCGCCGGCGGTGAGGTTGGTCCAGTTCCATGTCCCGGTCTTCCAGTCGCTGCCCGACAGCTTGAACTCGTACACGCCGCTCCCGCGGCGCCAGAAGATGAAAGCCTGCCGCAGATCGGACCATTCCCAGCCGTTGGCGCTGGCCGAAGGCGAGCTGCCGCCCTGCTTCAAGGTCACCAGGCTCCCGGACGGATTGTTCAGATCGAGGCCATAGACGTTGCTGTTCTGGCGAAACGTGGTGATGGCGATGAAGTCGTGGCCCGGATCGATGGCGGCGTTGCTGTCGAGCGCGCTCAGCTTCGCACCGAAGTTGGTCCAGCTTCCCGAGGTGCCGTTGCCGTTCATGGTGAACTTGCCAAGCACACCACCGCTGTCGCCGCCTTCCGACCAGAAGGCATCGCGCTTGGCATCGTAGACGGTCCAGCCGCCGTAGATGATCTGCTGCGAATCGGCGGGGCCGTGACGCCATTGACGTGAGCCGAGGTCGAAGAACACGGGCACCGTCTTCTGGCTGAAGTCATTGTTGGTCTGCACGTTGACCGACATGAAGCTGTTGGTGCCCGGGTGGTAGGCCGACTTGGCGTAGGTATGAGTCACCGAGGGCGAGCCATCCGGCCAGAGGCCGCTCGACACCGGGAATGACGGGTTCGGGTACGGGTCGGTCAGGCGCGACCAGCGTCGGGTGTCGAGATCGAATGCATACACCTCGTTGCCGTAGTAGTCGTGGTGACCGCCACCCCAGGCGATGAGCGCACCCTTGGTGCCGTAATTCTTGGCGAGCGCGCCGCCGTTCCATGCGCTGCACACCGCGGCCTGCCCGGTATCTCCCGACCACGCTCCGCTTCCCGGATTGACGCTCGAGAGGGTGTTGGTGCTGACCGCTGACCAGGTGCCGGGTGTCAGACTGGTCACCCAGTCGGGCGCCGTCACGGCGCCGGCCGGATTGGCGAATGCACTCAGCAGCAGTGCGCTCGCGGCGAGTGTGAGGTTGGTGCGATGGCTTTGAATCATGGTGCCGTTCCTGTCGCTGAAGGTGCGCTCCGCGTGCACTGGGTAATCACCGCGCCTGCACCGAGGACGGAGGCTGCGGCTTGGCCACCACGGGGCCGGCCACGCCCGGGAAATTGATGAACTGCGTGCTCGCGATGATCTCGTCGTAGATCGCGTACGTGTCCTGGCGACTGGAGTCGCCGGTCAGCTCCTCGAGCCGCGGCAGGAGCTGCACACCGGTGTAGTTCTGCGAGTTGTTGCCGAGATCCGCGCTGCCCGCCTGGTTGATCACGAGCTTCGGCGCATCGCCGCGCTTCGCATGCCAGATCTTGATCGTCTGCGACGGCTGGTCGATGTACACCTCGACCACGTTCCAGGCATCGGGCGCCCACACTTCGCCGTTCACCGCCGCATCCGGATCCGGGTTCCCCTGCGCCGTGAGCGTCCCGCCGCCATAACTGTTGGTGCCCGAGAAGGAGTATTGCATCGGTCCGTAACGACGCTTGAACAATGCGCAGCTGGTGGCATCGGTCTGCCCGCCGCTCGCCTGCGGCCCGGCATCGATCGCATCCTGCCAGCCGTACTCGGGCTGCCCCGTGCACGGCGAGGTGTTCCACTGCTTCACCATCTGATCGGCGGACCCCGAGGAGCGCATGCGATAGGCGGTGACGAAGCGGCGAAAGCGGTAGTTCATGACCACCACCTCGCCGGTGTTGAAGCTCGAATCCGGCTCCTGGATGATCGCGAACTTGTGGCCGACATTGTTGGTGTTGCCGACGGTCGCGAAGCGGTGGTCGAGGATGTAGCTCGGCAGGTAGATCTCGAACTGGTAGTAGAGCGAGGTCTTGCGCGTGCTCTTGGTCTGCGCACCGACCGGCATGTCGAACGAGTGCCGGTACGCGACCGTGCCTTCGCTCGAGGTCTTGGGAATGTTGGCCTTGAAGGCGCCGCGTCCGCTCAGCTTGTTCACGGTTTCCAGTTGCGCGCGCTCGGGAAAGGTCGTGCCCTGGTAGTTGCTGGCCACGAGCTCCGCAGTGCTGCCGAAATCGAAGTTGTTCTTATAGAAGACGCCGGGAGCGGTGCTGCGAGCCGTCCAGTCGGCCTCCGCGTCCGCAATCGTGGCGGCATGCAGCGGCGCGACCAGGCCCAGGATGACCGCACCTGAAACGACTGACGCGCGCGCAACCTCGCGTCTCCCCGGACCAGCGCAAGACATAATCATGCTCCTCGATGGATACCTGGCGAGCACGCTCACCGCCGTCCCGCGAGCGTTCCTGATTCTGCAACGTGGAATGCTGCCGCAGATGAAGCGCGATGATGAGAGATCCACATCCAGCAAATTCCCCCCGACCCGTCGTCGCAGCGGAGCAGCACCCATTGCCGACCAGAGATGAGGAAATTGCCGCGCCCGGCGCGTGATATTGCAATCACTGCCGCGATCCCGGCGCAATCGCGCTCTGGTAGCCCCGCTATCCGCCGGCTCGACGCCACGGACCGGTGGCTTTGCGTCTCCACCTCACGATGGGTTTGCCCTTGACAGATGGCGGTACTCTATACGACTGCTGCGCATTGACAACTGTCGTTCGACAGCGACAGCGCTCACCTGCGTTTGTCGCGTAATGGAGCCAGCATTGGCTTTACAAGTTGTATACCTGCGAGTGCGGCGCCCCTGAGCGTGCGCGGATTCAGCGCCTCCATGCCGCGCAGCTCGCGCATGCTCGTCATCCAGTCGCGCTTGTACGCCTCGCCGCCGACTCCGTAGTCGAGCTCGCGCACGTGATCGGTATCGAGCACGTGCTCGAACAAATGTGTCGACAGGATCGAGCCCACCGAAAGCTCCGCGAAGCGCTCGTCGTACGCGAGCTTGTAGATCATTGCGCGCTCGTCGCTCACCACCCAGACCTGCGCGGCGGCGGGCTCGCCGTTCACGCGCACTTCACCGAGGCGCAGCACGCCGAGCTCGGCACAGCGCCGCATCAGGCGGGGCATGAACTGCGGAAACGGCTCCGGCTTCTTCCAGCTGGCACCGTAGACCTGCTGATAGCCCTCGATCGCAGCTTCGAGTTCCGCACCCGGCCGCGTGACGATGCGCATCTCGAGAGCGCCTTGCTTGCGCGCCTTCTTGAGCCTGCGGGTCACGGTGTTGACCAACTGCCCCGGGCGCGCGGACCAGTATTGGGAGAAGCTCGTGCCCGCGACCGGTGCGAACCAGTTCTGGTATTGCGGGAAGTGATAGACGTAGAGGCCGCACGAGCGCAGTTGCGCGGCTAGCCCGCTGGAGGCGGGATCGTCGGCGCGCAGGCAACGCAACTCGATCGAGTACCAGCGCGGCCGCTCCGCGGCCATGAAGGCGGCGAGCGAGCGCACTATTCCAGGCGTCGGTGCCGCAGCGTCGAGCATCGCGATCGAGAACCGCACGGTGTAGAAGTTGCTCAGTCCGGCGAGTTTGCGACGCTGTGGAACGCAGCAATACAACGCTGCCATCGGTCGATCCGCATCATCGCCGACCAGGTAGATCCGGACCGGCAGCGCGGCGTTCATGCCGTGACGATGCAGCAACTCGAACCAATCGAGACTGGCAAAGAAGTCCGCGACCGCGGGATAGCTGGCACGCGCGCGCAGCTCAGGAGAGAGCTCGTCGAGCGAGGACAGTACTCGTACTCTCATCATTGGCCCCGCGCCGCCGTGCTGGCGCGAGGCTGCGCGGCTGCACTCAACTCGCTCAGCCAGTGTATGCACGTCTCCGTCGCCAGCTCGAGAGCCGCCCGGGAGGAGAAAGTATGATCGGCGCCTGAAAGGTGTCGTACCCGGACTCGAGCGGAGCTGATCGCCGCCTGCCATTGGTTCTCGCGCGCGCACAGGTCGAGGAACTCTCGCGCCACCAGGTCGCGTTCGCTGACCAGGAGCAGGACCGGCCCGTCGAAGCGGCGCAAGCCCGTCAGCATTCGCGTCACAAAGGAACCTGGTCCGGCGCCGCCGGGCGCACCGCTCCTGCGCGTCGTGCCTACGGTATCCAGCAACTCGCGTGCGGCGCGAACCGGGTTGAAGGCGCCCGCGGCGACCTTGCGCCAGAAGCCAGACTGCAGCAGGCGCTGCAGGTAATAGTGTTTCAGATACGCGCGTGCCTCCCCTTGCACGGTTCGCACCCAGGGATTGGCGAGGATCAGGCCACGCAGTCGCTCGTGTGCGCCGAACAAGAGCGTCGCGGACGCCGCATCACACAGGCCCCAGAGCACGATGCCGTCCAGGTTGGGATGCTCCGCGCAGAAAGCGTCGAGCGCCGCACGAATATCCGCGTGGATGTCTTCGAAGGTGTGCGGCTCGCCCTCACTGTCGCCCATGCCGCGATAGTCAAAGCGGAACACCGCAAAGCCTGCGCGCGCCAGTGCTCGCGACATCAGCACGAACTGGCGATGACTTCCGACGCGATACTGGGGACCGCCGACGACCACCAACACACCGATGCGCGCGGCGGCGTGCGCCGGCGCGTGCAGGATGCCGAGAAGCGAGTCCGCCTCGCAGCGAAACACGATTGCACGCTCGCTCGTCTCGGTCATCGCGCTGCGCGCCTCACGCAACGCGCACCGGCGCCAGGAATTCGGCGGTTCGCTCCACCAGAGCCGCGTTGCGCACGATCTCGGTCGAAGACCAGAAGGGCTCGCCCGCCACCTGCTCACCCGCGATACTCAACCCGCTGGTGCGCGCCTGCGAGATCAGCCGCTCGCTCGGCTCGGGCAGACTGTCCTGCACGGAGCGCACGACTTCCAGCCACCGGACGCCTCCCAGTCGCGGGCCAAGGTGTTCCGCGAGCCGTAACCCGGCGAGCTCAGCCGCTAGCCGCGGACCCAGCTCGTAACCTGAGACCTCGAGCGTCTCCCCGCCGCGCAGACGTTCCCGGAGCTGCTGCACAGTCTCGGCGCGCTGCGCATCCATCATGCCGGCGGCGACGCGCAGTCGCAGGAACTGCACCAGGTGACGCTCTCCATCGATGACCGGCTGCCAGAATGCCGTGCGCTGCAGGCCGGTGAGCGATCCTGCCGCAAGCTGCGCGCCGAGTATGCAACCGAGACGCACGCACAACAGCGCTCGTACTGGCCACCCCTCCTCGCCCGCCCAAGCAACCGTGCGGAGCAGGTCGTCCTGCCAGCCGCCCCAGTCTGCATCGCGAAACTCGCCATCGCTGTCGCCGGTGCCGTAGAGGTCCGGCAGCACGGTCGCCAGTCCATGTGCGGCGAGTGCCTGAGTCGCATCGGCGAACAGTCGCCGGGTCTTGTTCATCTCCTCCGCGAACGGTGCGACCAGGAGCACACTCGACCCGGACGATGCACGCGGTATGCGCAACACGGCAAGGATCCGGCCGCGGCTCCCGGTGAGGAAGCGCGGCGCGATGCCGGCCATCGTCACCGCCCTGCCTTGCCGGCAACGAAGCGAACCAGCGACCCGACGGTTTCGAAGGTGTCCGCCGACAACTCGTCGTCGTGCACGGTGATGCCGAATTCCTCCTCTATCATCGTGACGACGCTCACCACCGCAATCGAGTCGAACTCGGGAATGACGCCGAGCAGGCGGCTCTGCTCGGTCAGCGAGTCGGCGCGCGCGCCGAGCTGCAACGTATCGCGCAGGATGGCGCGGATTCGGTCGACTGGATTCATGCAACTCCCGCCGTATCGCTCAGGGACCGCCGGCTCGCGCCGTCGTCCAGGTGGTATAGGTCTTGCCACGGTACGCATCGAGGATGCCGAGCGCACTCGCGTAGTTCACCATCACGAAGTAGAACGGCACGGCCACGATCCTCGGCACACGGCTGCGCCTGCGCCACGCATAGCCCAGCGCCGCGAGCGCGTACAACACGAGCTGCGCCGCCAGTGCGATAACGTAGATCCAGCCGGACTGCAGCAACGCCAGGTTGGTCGCCAGCACGATCAGCAGAAAGGCCGGCACGAGCCAGCGCAGCAGCTTGTGCGACAGCAGCTGCACGGCGAAGAATCCGTAACGCAGGGGATTCAACAGCCTGGCCATCGTCATCGTGGCACGCCACGCGCGATTGACGATGCGCACCTTGCGGCGGAATTCGCGCCCGAAGTCGCCGGCGGCCTCCTCCACCGATCGCGCCGCCGGCTCGTAGACGCAGCGGTGGCCGCTCGCGACGATCTGCAGCGGGTTGACGAAGTCGGACAGCGCGTCGGCACGCATCGGGCGATACAGGTCGCGGCGGATCGCGTAGATCGCACCATCGCCACCGACGACCGAACCAATGGCCGATTCGAGCTCCTTGATGGTCACCTCATAGCGCCAGTAGAGCGACTCCTCGCGGTCCGCGCCGGCCGTCGACTCGGCGTAGGTCGACTCGCCGACGACTGCACCTACCTGTGGATCGGCAAAGCCACGGACCAGCATGCGGAGCGCGTCGCGCAGATACATTGCATTGGCATCAGAGAACACGAGGATCTCACCGCTTGCGACGCGCGCCGCTTCGTTCAGACCGAGCGTCTTGCCGCCGCGCTCGCGCATGCGCAGCAGCCTGACGCGGGTGTCGGTGGCCGACTCGACAATCGCATCGGTGCCGTCGCTGGAGGCGTCCGAGACCACCAGGATCTCCAGACGCGCCGCCGGATAATCCAGCGCCGCGCTGTTCGCGAGTTTCTCTCCTATAATCTCCGCCTCGTTGTAGGCGGAGATGACCAGGGTCACATGCGGTTGCTGATCGCCAGGCGGTGGGGGTTTCCTGCCGACGATCGAGCGCAGGAGCAGCAGCAGCAGTGGGTAGCCGACATAGACGTAGAGCACCAGCCCGGCTGCGGCCCAAAAGAGGATTGTTATCATTCCGTCGGTCTCGACCCTCGCAGTCACCCGCCTGCGTCATCGGGTAGAGTGCGAACGCGTGGCAGCCCACCCAGCGGCGCAGAATAACTGATCTGGATGCGGCATTCATCGGACTCCGTTCAAGGATTTCGCGGCCGGAGTTCGCATAGCATGCCGCTCCCGCGTGCCTGAAGTCGTGCTCGAATGCTGAAGCTATATGGCTCGATAGACACAACGTCGCACGGTGCGGCCGGACAGGCCGAGCTGCGCGAGCCCGACGCCGTGCGTGAGTGGCGTGCGCGCGGATCTTCCGTGCAACTGGCGCGCGGTCCCGGATGGCTGTGCGTCGCGCCCGGCGTGGCGGCCGACGGTGCGCTCGTGGCCGCGATTCAAGGCAGCCCGATCTGGCGCACACGCGAGCCCGCTGTGATCGACGCCGCAGACGACGCGCACGCCGTGCTCGCAGCGTACCGGCTCGCCGGCGCGGATTTCACCAGCCTCCTGCACGGCAGCTTCGCCGTCGTGCTGCTCGACACCGCCAGGCACACGGCACTGCTCGCCGTCGATCGCATGGGCATTGAGCGCCTCGCGTACGCGCACGACGGCGAGCGAATGACGTTCGCGACCTCGGCCGAGCTCGTGGCGCGCGAGATGCGCGCCGCGCCCATCGACCGGCAGGCGCTCCTCAGCTACCTGTTCTTCCACATGATCCCATCGCCCGCGACGATCTTCTCGGGCGTCGCCAAGGTCCCGCCGGCGTGCACGGTGACATTCGAGCGCGGCGCGCTCCGGATCGCGAGTTACTGGCGCCCACGATTTGCACGCGCGGGCGACGGGAGCTTCGAACCGCTCAAGGCCTCCCTTGATGCGGCACTCACCGAGGCGGTGCGCAGCACGCAGCCGGACGGTGCGACCGGAGCGTTCCTGAGTGGCGGGCTCGACAGCTCGACCGTCGCCGGCTACCTCGCGCGCGCTCTGCCAGGTCCCGCCAGGACATTTTCCATCGGCTTCGGCATCGACGACTACGACGAGCTGCGCTTCGCACGCATCGCCGGCGCGCGCTTCGGGTTCGAGGCACACGAGTACCAGATGCAGCCGCAGGACGTGGTCGACTCGTTCGCCGCGATCGCGCGCGCTTACGATGAGCCGTTCGGCAACGCGTCCGCGCTGCCGACCTACTACTGCGCGCGCCTGGCGCGCGATTCGGGCGTCACGCACCTGCTGGCCGGGGATGGCGGCGACGAGCTGTTCGCCGGCAACCAGCGCTACGCCGAGCAACGCGTCTTCGAGCGCTACCAGCACGTGCCCCGCCTCCTGCGCAGCGCGCTGCTGGAGCCGGTGTTGCGAAGCCTGCCACCCGCATTGCAGGTCGGGCTGCTGCGCAAGGCGCGCAACTACGTTTCGCAGGCGCTCACCCCGCTGCCCGACCGGCTCGAGAACTGGAATTTCCTGCATCGCCTCGGTCATGAGGCGGTGCTTCATCCCGAGTTCCTGGCGGCCATCGACACCAGCGCGCCGCTCGTGCACATGCGCAGCGTCTATAACAGCGTGCCGAGTGCGGAGCCGCTCGATCGCATGCTGCACTATGACTGGCGCTTCACGCTTGCGGACAACGATCTGCGCAAGGTCGGCACCATGTGCGATCTCGCGGGCGTGCGCGTCTCCTACCCGATGCTGCATCCGGACGTGATCGAGGTGTCACTCGCCGTGCCGCCAGAGCTGAAAATGCGGGGCCTGGAGCTGCGTACCTTCTACAAGCGCGCGATGCGCGACTTCCTGCCCGCCGAGATCATCGGCAAGACCAAGCACGGCTTCGGACTGCCGTTCGGTTTGTGGCTCACCCAGTCGCCGCGGCTCGCGCAGCTGGTGCAGGACAATCTCGCGAGCCTCGGTCAACGTCGCCTGATCCGCGCGGAGTTCCTGGCGCAGCTGCGCGCGCTGCACGCCGGGGATGACGCGCGCTACTACGGCGTCTTCGCCTGGACGCTCGCCATGCTCGAGCAGTGGTTGCAGGAACATGCGGTGTCGCTCTGAAGCCGGGCACACGCACTCAGGCGGCAGCCGCGCGCGCACCGCGGTAAGTGCCCGCCAGACGTAAGGCAAACCTGAGCGCGGTGCGGTCCCACGGCAGCATCCGCGGAATCTGCAAGCGATCGCTGCGTGCGTCGGCGTGACCCCAGGCGGTGGAGACTGCCGCGCCGAAACCGCAGGCGCGCGCCATCGCGACGTGCGAGGCATCGTAGTCGCGCAGCGGACGTCCGTTCGGGTACGCAAAGCTTGTCACGCGCTTGCCGGTGATGGCCTCCAGTCGTTCCTTGCTCGCGGCAATCTCGTGCTGCGCGGCGTGTGGCTCGAGCTCGCGAAGGATCGGGTGCGACACGGTATGTGCGCCGATCTCGATTCCCGGCTGGCCAGCGAGCGCGCGCAACTGCGCTTCGGTCATCATCAGGTCGCGCGGCGGCTCACAACCCGCCCGCTGCGCGATGGCGAGCGCGAGCTCGCGGCGCTCATCGAGAGCGCGGTACTTGAGCTGCGGCAGGAGGCGGTCGAGCGCATCGCGGCGCGCCTGCAGGTCGGGGAACCGGTGCACGCCGAGACCGAGCGTCGACAGGTCGAGCACGTCGCCCGCACGCCGCACGCTCTCGATGACGACGTCGTTCCACATCGGATCAGCGCCGATGAACCCGGTCGCCACGAACACGGTGGCCGGCAGCCCGAGAGCGGCCAGGATCGGCACCGCCACCGTCAGGTTGTTGGCGTAGCCATCATCGAAGGTGATGCAAGCGGCGCGCGGCGGCAGGCTCCCCGCACCGAGCCGCTCCGCGGCCTCGGACAAGGGAAGCACGTGAAAGCAGCGGGCGAGAAGCTCCATCTGCGCCTTGAACAATGCCGCGTCGGGCTCGCCGGAGAGGAGCCCATCGGGTTGCGCGAGCACGCGATGATAGATGAGTACCAGCAGGCGCCCACGCGCGCCTCCCGGCGCGGCCAGCGTTGTCACGCCTCGCACGATTGCGGTTTCGATGCCCGACAGCGGCTTCATCCGCGTCCCTGCACGGCACGCCCCTGCACGCCCGCGCGCATGAGCGATCGGTATACGGGCTCGTAGCGGGCGACCTCGCCCGCCCAGGTCCGCTCCTCGCGCACGAAACGCGGCCCGGCTTCACGCAGCCGGCGTTGCAGCTCCGGATCCGCCGCCGTGGCGACCACAGCTTGCGCAAGGGCCCGGACATCGCCGGCGCGAAACAGCACGCCGGTCGATCCGTCGCGCACCAGCTCGCGATGACCGCCGACGTCCGACGCGACGAATACCTTGCCGAGCGCCATGGCTTCCAGCGGCTTGAGCGGCGTGACCATCTCGGTGAGGCGCATCGGCACTCTCGGGTAGACGAGGATGTCGACCGCTTCGTAGACTGCGCCGACCTCGGCGTGTGGCCGGGAACCCGCGAACACTACATGGTCGTGAAGACCCAGCCGGTCGACTGCCGCGCGCAGCGCCGCTTCTTCCGGGCCGGATCCGACCAGCAACACCCGCACATCCGGGCGTGCCTCGAGGATCTGGGGCAGCGCTTCGATGAGCAGTGCGAGGCCCTCCCATTGGAAGAATGAGCCGAGGAAACCGAGCACGTACTTGCCATCGAGCCCGAGCTCGGTGCGCAGGCTGTGCCGCGCCGGCGAACGGGCGAAGCTGTCCGCATCCACCGCGTTACCGACGACCGTGAGCCGGTCCGCGCTCACTCCGCGGGCCAGCGCATCGGCTTGGAGGCCGCGACAGATGACGACAACCGCATCAGCACGGCGCAAGACCTGAGTCTCAAGTGCTCGCGAGGCGCGGTAGCGCAGGCTTCCTTCCGTCGTGAGACCCGAGCTCACTGCGGCGTCCTCCCACGAGGAGCGCAGCTCGTACAGCAGCGG
>DATBIF010000184.1:0-2762 GCA_036557045.1 Steroidobacteraceae bacterium | reverse complement strand
CACGCTCGCCGAAGACGAAGCGCACCTCGAGGCATGGCTGGCCCGCGGTTGGCACGGAGACATGGAGTACATGCAGCGCCACGGAACGCGCCGCAGTCGTCCGGCCGAGCTCGTGCCCGGGACGTTACGTGTGATCTCGGTACGCTTGGACTACCTGCCGCCCGCGGCGCGCGATGCCTGGTCGGTCATGGCGGACCCGGCGCGAGGCTTCATCTCACGCTACGCCCTCGGTCGCGACTATCACAAGCTGCTGCGCCGGCGGTTGCAGAAGCTGGCGGAGCGCATGCTCGCGACGATCGGGCCGTTCGGCTACCGCGTGTTTGTCGACAGCGCGCCGGTGCTCGAGAAGGCGCTCGCGCGCGACGCGGGACTCGGCTGGATCGGCAAGCACACGAATCTCCTGAACCGCAAGGCCGGCTCCTGGTTCTTCCTCGGGGAGCTGTTCACCGACCTGCCGCTCATCGTCGATCAGCCGCCGCCGAACCACTGCGGCAGCTGCACCGCCTGCATCGACATCTGTCCGACGCAGGCGATTCGCGGCCCCTACCAGCTCGATGCGCGACGCTGCATCTCCTATCTCACCATCGAGCATCACGGCTCGATCCCCGAGGAACTGCGCAAGCCGATGGGCAACCGCATCTACGGCTGCGACGACTGCCAGCTGGTGTGCCCGTGGAATCGCTATGCGCGCCTCAGCGAGGAAGGTGATTTCCGGCCGCGGCACGGCCTCGACGATGCGGCGCTCGCCGACCTGTTCGCGTGGTCGCAGAGCACGTTTCTCGAGCGCACCGCGGGAAGCGCGATCCGGCGCATCGGTTACGAGCGCTGGCTGCGCAACATCGCTGTCGCGCTGGGCAATGCGCCCAAGACGGCGGAGACTCGCGCCGCCCTCGAACGCCGCCGCAACGATGAGTCAGCCCTGGTGCGAGAGCATGTGGGCTGGGCGCTGGAACAACAGAACGTGAGCCCGTAGGAGGCTGGCGCTCCCGCTCTCACCGCTGCGGACTGCGCTCCACCCTGGCGTTGTCGATGAGTCGCGCGCGGCCCAGCCGCGCGGCCGCCAGGATCCTGATCTCGGCCCCGAGATCCTGCACGGGCTGCAGATCGCGGGCCTGCCGGATGGCGAAGTAATCAGGACGAAAGCCCGCTTCCACCAGGTTCTGCATGCCGGTCTGCTCGATACGTTCGAACTGCGTGGTGCCGCCTTCGATCTCGCGGCGCGCCTCCTCGAGCGCGGCGAAGAGGCGCGGCGCCACGTGGCGTTCCTCGGCCGTGAGATAGCGATTGCGCGAGCTCAGCGCGAGCCCGTCGGCATCACGCGTCGTCGCCATGCCGCGCACCTCGACCGGAATGCACAGGTCCGTGACCATGCGGCGGATGATGAGGAGTTGCTGAAAATCCTTTTCGCCGAAGATCGCGAGATCCGGCCGCACGATATTGAACAGCTTCGCCACGACCGTCGCCACGCCGGCGAAGTGACCCGGCCGCATGGCGCCGCACAGTATGCCGGACAGCTCCGGCACATCGACGATCGTGCTGTGCTGATGACCTCCGGGATAGATTTCCTCGACCTCGGGCTGAAACAGCAGATCCGCTGTTGCCAAGCCGAGCAGGCGGCGATCTTCCTCGGGCGTGCGCGGGTAGGCCGCGAAGTCTTCCCTGGGCCCGAACTGCAGGGGGTTGACGAAGATGCTGACGATCACGCGATCGGCGGCATCGCGCGCCTGCCTCACCAGGCGAATGTGCCCCTCGTGCAGGTTGCCCATCGTCGGCACCAGCGCGACTTTCAGATTCTGTCGGTGCCAGCCTGAGACACACTCGCGCAGCGGTGCGATGCGGGCGAGCTCGTCCATTCAGAAGCAATGCTCGGCTGCTGGGTAGCTACGGTCCTTCACCGCGCGCACGTAGTTCCTCACCGCCTGCAGCGGACTGCCGGCGCCTTCCATGAAGTTGCGCACGAAGCGCGGCGTGCGCCCGGTGGTGATGTCGAGAATGTCGTAGAGCACCAGGATCTGGCCATCGACGTCCGGTCCAGCGCCAATGCCGATGACCGGCACGTCGAGCTCGCGCGCAATGATCCCGCCGAGCTCCGCGGGAATGCACTCGAGCAGCACGATGTCGGCGCCGGCCGCAGCCAGCGACTTCGCATCGCTCATCATCTGCTTCGCCGCTTCGGTCTCGCGCCCCTGCACGCGGAATCCGCCGATCTTGTGCACCGATTGTGGCTTGAGCCCGAGGTGCGCACACACCGCGATGTCGTGACTCGCGAGGAACTCCACCGTCTCGAGCTGTCCCGAGCCGCTCTCCAGCTTGACCATCTTGGCGCCGCCTTCCTGCATGAGCCGCACGGCGTTCTGCAGCGCCTGCTCCTTGGAGGAATAACTCATGAAGGGCATGTCGGCGACCAGGAACGGGCGATAGAGCGCCCGCGCCACGATGCGGCTGTGATAGATGACGTGCTCCATCGTGACCGGCACGGTGGTGTCGTGCCCCTGGATCACCATGCCGAGCGAATCGCCGACCAGCACCAGGTCCACGTCGGCCTCGTCGAGCAGTACCGCGAAGCTTGCGTCGTAGCAGGTGAGGCACGCGATCTTCTCGCCATCCGCCTTCATCTTGCCGAGCGTCGCGACGTTGACCGGCGGGCGCGTGGAGCCGCGTAATTGCAGCTGGGTGTACATACGGCAGGTGCAGAATGTCTACTTTGCCGCCAACAAGCAAATAGGTACCAGGTACCGTTGCATAAGTTGTCGCATAACTCA
>DATBIF010000183.1:0-2065 GCA_036557045.1 Steroidobacteraceae bacterium | reverse complement strand
TCGAGCTTTGCGTCTGAGCGCGTGCTGAGCCGGCTGAACGAAACCCAGACCCGCCAGGTTCAGGCGCTGTCCGACGTCTATCTCGACGGCCTCGCCCTGGCGCTGGTCGATTCGATTGTCCGAGAGGATGTCTGGCAGGTGTTCGATGTGCTGGATCGCTCCAGGCACCGGCCCGGCGAGATCCAGCCTGTCGAGACCGTCGTGGCCGGAACGGATGGCTTCGTGATTGCGTCGTCGGACCCCACCGCGGTTGCTTCGCAGGTCAAGGTGCCGGCGCGCTACATTGAGGCGCTGCCGCAGGACCGGAAGATTGTGATCGCCGTGGATGCTGAGCGAGCGTATGTGCGACGCGAAGTCCTCTACGAGAACCTGCGCGTCGGCAGCATCTACGCCGCCCTCGACATCGCGCCGCTGCTGGCGGAGCGGCGCGCGGTGCTCTGGACGCTCATTCTGACCAATGCGGTCTTGACACTGCTGCTGGCGGGGGCCGCGTGGTTCATCGTCGCGCGCATGATGTGGCCCATGCGGCTTCTCACCGACCATCTCGAGCGCAGCCACAGCGGCCAGGTGGCGCCCATTTCCGAAACCCTCGTAGCGCGCGTGGCGCGCGACTACCGGCGGCCCTTTGCGGCGCTCAACCGGTTGGCGAACGCAGTAGCGGAGCGCGAGGCACTCGACGCCCGCCTTGCCGAGGAAGAGCGGCTCGCCAGTCTTGGGCGGCTCGCGTCGGGGATGGCGCACGAGATCAACAACCCGCTCGGCGGTCTGTTCAACGCCATCGACACGCTGAAGCGGCACGAAGGTGATGCGCAGGTCCGCCGCACCACGATCGATCTGGTGGAGCGAGGCCTCAAGGGCATTCGCGACGTCGTGCGTGCGGCATTGATGAGCTACCGGGCCGAGCGGGACGATCGCCTGTTGCGGCCGGAAGACATCGAGGACCTGCGGCTCCTGATCTCGCCCGAGGCCCGCCGGCGAGGTGTGCACGTACGGTGGACCAATGAGCTCCGCGGCGAGGTCGCGCTTCGCGCCACGGCCGTGCGCCAGATCATCCTCAACCTGGTGCTGAACGCCTGCCAGGCAAGCCCGCGCGACACGTCGCCTTCGATCTCGATTGTCCAGGCGCCGAACGCCGTCGTGCTGAAGGTCGAAGACGCGGGCCCTGGCATGCCGTCGGAAGCGATGGCAATGCTGACCGGGACCGCCGACCGCTCCGCGCCGATCGGCAAGGGCACGGGGCTCGGCCTGTGGATGACGAACCGTCTTATTCGCGAACTGAACGGTAGTGCGACCGTTGAGAGGCGGCCGGAAGGGAAGACACTGGTAACCGTCTGGGTGCCGACGCGCCAGGAGATGGAGCTGAGCCATGTCGCTTGAGAACCGGACGCTCGCCCTCATTGAAGACGATCCGATCATGGGCGAATCCCTCGTGCAGCGCTTGGAACTGGAGGGCGCGCGTGTTCGATGGTGGCGCACGTGTGCCGACGCTTTGCGGGAGCTGCCGGCCAGCTGCACGATGGGTTGCACGGCTGCGATCATTTGCGATGTTCGCTTGCCCGATGGGTCGGGAACAGACGTCTATCGGTCAATGGCTCGCCGAGCAGGCGCGCCACCGTTCCTGTTCATTACCGGCTACGGCGATATCGAGCAGGCCGTGAGCCTGATGCGTGAGGGCGCGCGCGACTACCTCACCAAGCCGTTCGCCATGAGCGATTTCCTGACCCGTCTCGAGCACATCCTGGGTCCCAGCGAAGCCGAAGGCGACCCCGTGCTCGGCGCCTCGCCAGCGATGCGCGCGTGCGAGCTGTTCTTGCGGCGTGCGGCACGCGTTGGCTCCAAGCTGCTGCTGACCGGAGAGACAGGGGCGGGCAAGGAGGTGTGCGCTCGCTTTCTGCACAGCCTTAGAGACAAGCCCGCAGGCCCGTTCATGGCGGTGAACTGCGCGGCCATCCCAACCGATCTCATGGAAAGCGAGCTGTTCGGCCACGAGAAGGGTGCTTTCACGGGCGCGCATGCGCGGCATCTTGGCTATGCCGAGCGCGCAGGGCAGGGCGTGCTTTTCCTG
>DATBIF010000182.1:0-5028 GCA_036557045.1 Steroidobacteraceae bacterium | reverse complement strand
GCCGGGGCCCTCGAGATTCGTGGCGCAGCGGCCGCACAACTCGGGGTGCTGCGCATTTGACCCGACGTCCGGCCGGTGGTGCCAGCAGCGCACGCACTTGGCCGAATCTGACGGCCGCACGCTGATCCAGACGCCCTCGGGCGCCGCGTTCGGCGCCGCCACCGCACCCGCGGGCGGTTGCGTCACCGAGTGTACGCGCGCCTCCGAGGTGATGAAGAGGAACCGCAGCTCCTCGCCCAACGCGTTGAAGCGGCCGTACTGATCAGGCGTGCAATAGACGTCGACCTCCGCATCCAGCGGCGCGCCAATCGCACCCTGCTCGCGAAGACCCTCCAGTTGCCGCGTAACGTCGCCGCGCAGGTTGATGAAGGCCGGCCAGTCGAAGGATCCCGCGGCGACCGGCGGCATGCGCGCCCAGGTCGAGTGCATCACCGACAACTCGCGCTTGCCCGGGAGAAAACGCCAGATCTCCTCGGCCGTGAAGCTCAGGATGGGCGCTAGCCAACGCACCATCGCTTCCGCGATCCACAGCAAGGCGGTCTGCGCCGAACGTCGCGCCGCACTGTCCGAGCGCAACGTGTAGAGACGATCTTTCAGCACGTCGAGGTAGAAACCACCCATGTCCACGATGCAGAAGTTGTGCACCTTCTGGTAGATCAGGTGGTACTGATAGTCGCGATACGCGGCGACGACTTCCTCCTGCAGCGCGGCGGTGCGCGCCAGCGCCCAGCGATCGAGCGCCAGCAACTCCGAGAGAGCGACCGTGTCCTTCGCCGGGTCGAAACCGTGCAGGTTGCCGAGGAGGAACCGCACCGTGTTGCGCATGCGCCGATACGAATCGGCCATGCGCTTCAGGATCTCGTCGGAGACGCTCATCTCGTTGGCGTAGTCGGTCGCGGCCACCCAGAGCCGCAGCACATCCGCACCGAGCGTGCCGACAACCTTCTGCGGCGCGACCACGTTGCCGAGTGACTTCGACATCTTGCGTCCCTTCTCGTCGACGGTGAAACCGTGCGTGAGGACGCCCTTGTAAGGCGCGCGCCGGCTCTGGGCGACGGAGATCAGGAGCGAGCTGTGGAACCAGCCCCGATGCTGGTCCGAGCCTTCCAGGTACAGGTCCGCGGGAATGCTGACCTGCGGGAAGAGGCGCGGCACGCAGTGATGCACGCAACCCGAATCGACCCAGACGTCCATGATGTCGGGCACTTTCTCGTAGCGCGCCGCCTCTTCGCCCAGCAGGTCCTTCGGATCGAGATCGAACCAGCCGTCGATGCCCCGCTGCTCGACGATCTGCGCGACCTTCTCGAGCAAGTCCCCGGACCGCGGGTGCAGCGTTCCGGTTTCGCGATCGACAAAGAGCGCGAGCGGCACTCCCCAGGTGCGCTGGCGCGAGATGCACCAGTCGGGACGACTCTCGATCATGCCGTGAATGCGCTGCTCGCCCCAGCCTGGCGTCCACTTCACCTTGCCGATTTCCTCGAGCGCGTCGGCGCGCAGCCCCGCCTGCTCCATGCTGATGAACCACTGCGGCGTGGCGCGAAAGATCACCGGCGAGCGGTGACGCCAGCAATGCGGGTAGCTGTGACGGAACGACTCATGCCTGAGGAGCATGCCGCGCTCGGTGAGCACGCGGATGATGTGCGCATTCGATTCCCACACGCTTTCACCGGCGAAGAGCTCGGTGCCGGGAAGGAAGCGGCCGTCGCTCCCCACGGGGTTGTCGAGCGGCAGCCGGTATTCGACCCCGAGCGCGAAGTCCTCGTGGCCATGGCCGGGCGCCGTGTGTACCGCGCCCGTGCCCGCATCGAGCGTCACGTGCGCCGCCAGCACGACGGGCACGACACGCTCGTAGAACGGATGATTGAGCTTGAGCCCCTCGAGCGCAGCGCCCGTCGCCTGCTTCACCTCGCGCCATTCGCCGGCGCCGATGCGCTGCACCACTGCGCCGGCGAGCGAGCTCGCGACGATGAGGTATTCGTGGTGATCGCCCGAACGCGACTCGAGGAGCGAGTATTGGTAGTCGCGATGCAGAGCCACCGCCTGGTTCGCGGGCAGCGTCCAGGGGGTCGTGGTCCAGATCGCGATGGCCGCCGGCCTGCCATCGAGCGCCCCGGGCGCCAGGTCGAAGCGTTGCGCCAGATCGCGAACGTCGCGCACCGGGAAGCGCACGTCGATGGCGGGAGAGGTCTTCTCCTCGTACTCGACTTCAGCCTCGGCCAGCGCCGAGCGACAGTCGAGACACCAGTAGACGGGCTTGTAGCCCTTGTAGACATGCCCGTTGTGCAGGATCTGGCGGAACGCGCGCAGCTGCTCCGCCTCGTAGCGTGGCAGCATGGTGAGATACGGATTGGCCCAGTCGCCCATGACGCCGAGCCGCTTGAAGTCGGTGCGCTGCACGTCGATCTGCTCATACGCGAACTTGCGGCACGCAGCCCGGAATTCGCGTGCATCGAGCTTCTGGCCGACGCGCCCGTGCTGCTTCTCGACCTGCAGCTCGATCGGCAACCCGTGGCAATCCCAGCCCGGCACATAGGGCGCGTCGCAGCCATCGAGCGAGCGCGACTTGACGACGATGTCCTTGAGTATCTTGTTGAGAGCGTGGCCGATGTGAATCGCGCCGTTGGCGTACGGCGGCCCGTCGACCAGGATGAACTTTGGCCGGCCCGCTGCGAGCGTGCGCAGCTTCCCGTAGATGTCCTGCTCTTCCCACCAGCGCAGCATCTCGGGTTCTCGGCGCGCGAGATCCGCCTTCATCGGGAAGTCGGTCTGCGGCAGGTGGATGGTTTGCTTGTAATCGGTCACGGGTCTTCAGATTCCCAATGCAGCCCTGGCCTGGCGCGCATCGACGTGCATCTGCACCACCAT
Source organism: Steroidobacteraceae bacterium (assembly GCA_036557045.1). GTDB lineage: Bacteria > Pseudomonadota > Gammaproteobacteria > Steroidobacterales > Steroidobacteraceae > DATBVX01. The sequence continues at coordinate 2,163 of DATBIF010000182.1, read as the reverse complement.
CGCCTCCAGGCTCTCGAATTTGCGCTCTTCGCGCAGCCGCGCAACGAACTCCACTGCCAGCCAGCGTCCGTACAGGTCGGCATCGAAATCGAACACGTGCGCCTCCAATAACACTTCGCCTCCACCCACCGTGGGCCGCGTGCCCAGGCTTGCGATCCCAGGCAAGGCTCGCGCCCCGATGCCGCGCACGCGCACCGCAAATATTCCATCGAGCGGGCTCGCGCGCCGATGCACCCGCATGTTCGCGGTCGCAAAGCCGAGCTTGCGACCCAGGCCCTCGCCGCGGATGACTTTGCCGTGCATCGCGTAGGGCCGCCCGAGCAGCCGTGCGGCGTGTGCAAGCTCCCCTTGCGCGAGCGCCGCGCGTATCGCGCTCGAGCTCACGCGCTCGCCTTCCACCAGCACGGGTTCGACGACGTCGACACCGAAGCCCAGCACGGGAGCCAGCTTCTCGAGCAGCGTCACATCGGCGGCGCCGCCGGCACCAAACTTGAAGTCCGTCCCCACCACGACCTGCTTCACCTGCAGCCGTTCGCCCAGCAAGTCCTGCGCGAACGACGCTCCGCTCATGCTCTGCAGCTGCTGGTCGAAGCGCAGCACGATGCAGCGCTCGACACCCGCCGCCGCGAACAGCTCGAGCTTCTCGCGCAGTCGCGTCAGGCGCGCGGGCGCTCGCGCGGGAGCAAAGTACTCGCGCGGCGCCGGCTCGAAGGTCATCACCGTCGCCGGCACGCCCAGGCGGCGTGCGTGCGCACACAGCCGCTCGAGCATCGCGCGGTGCCCGAGATGCACCCCATCGAAGTTGCCGATCGTGACTGCGCACCCGCGATGTCGGGCGCGCAGGTTGTGCAGCCCGCGCACCAGTTCCATGAATCCCAATCCGGCCTTGCGCAAGCCTGCCCAGAGGCCCGGATTATAGGGGAAATCAGGCGCGGCGCAGGTCGCCGAGGCGCAGGCCGCAGAGCCAGAGCACGGCGAAGTAGATGCCGGCGCCCGCCAGCACCGAACCGAGCAGGCGCGCCGCCCGGCGCGCCGCATGGGCATCGAGCCAGCCTGCAACGTCGCCGGCGATCCACCAGAGGAGCGCAGCCATCGCGAGATTGGCGATCAGCACCTGGCCTGCGAATCGCGACCAGCCCGGAGCGGCCCGGTAGACGCCCGCGCGCTTCAGGCCGCGGAACAACAGCGCGGAATTGACGAAGGCCGACAATCCCGTGGACACGGCGAGCAGCGCATGCGGCGCGGGAAAGCCTGCTTTTCCGAGCGGCAACACGATGCCGACATTGCACACCATGTTGACGGCCAGCGAGACGATGCCGACGCGCACCGGCGTCCTGGTGTCCTGGCGAGCGAAATATCCGGGTGCGAGCACCTTCACCATGCTGAACCCGATGAGCCCCAACGAGTACGCCATCAGCGCATAAGTCGCCATCTCGACGTCGCGCGCATCGAACTTGCCGTAACCATAGATCGTTGCAATCAACGGGCCCGCCAGCACCAGAAGTCCGACGGCGGCAGGGGTGACGAACAGGAACACGAGCCGCACCGACCAGTCGAGCGTGGCCGAGAAGCGCTCCGGCGACTGGCTGGCGTGGTGCGCCGAGAGCGCCGGCAGAACGACGGTCGCGAGCGCGATGGTGAACATCCCCATGGGGAACTCGACCAGGCGATCGGCGTAATAGAGCCAGGAAATGCTGCCGGTGAGCAGGAACGAGGCCACCAGCGAATCGAGCAGCAGGCTCACCTGCGCCACCGAGGAGCCGAAAATCCCGGGCAACATCAGCCGTGCGACGCGCCTGACGCCCTCGTGCGCCCAGCCCCAGCGAGGCCATCCGGCGACGCCGAGCCGCACCATGAACGGCCAGATGAAGGCGAGCTGGATCACGCCCGCAGCGAACACGCCCAGCGCCAGGACGATCCCGGGCCTCGGCGTGTTGGGCGCGATGAGATACGCCGTGATGATCATGATGACGTTGAGCAGCACCGGCGCGAAGGCTGCCGCTCCGAAGCGCCCGTAGCTGTTGAGGACGCCGCTCGCAAGCGACACCAAGGAAATGAAGAACAGATACGGGAACGTCCAGCGCAGCATGTCGACGGCGAGATCGAAACGGCCGCCGTCGGAGCGAAATCCGGGCGCGAACATGAAGATGATCAGCGGCGCGG
>DATBIF010000181.1:0-3456 GCA_036557045.1 Steroidobacteraceae bacterium | reverse complement strand
GCGGATTCGTCCCTGCCCCAGATTCCCCCGCAAGAGCTCGCCGAGCGCCTGGATCGCGGCGAGCCACTGCAGGTGTTGGACGTTCGCTCACCCAACAAGGTCGAGCGCGGGCACATCGCGCTCGGCGCGGAGCTCGATTTCCACGCGCACCCAAACTCGAAGCTCTTCGCCGCCAAAGACGTCGGCGAATTCCATCTCGATAGCGCGCGGCCGATCGCCGTGATCTGCGGTCACGGGAACTCCAGCAAGAAGGCGACAGCCTTCCTGCGTGAACGGGGCTATGAAGCGTACTCGGTCATCGGCGGCATGGCCGCGTGGGAAACGGTATACGTGGCCCGGCACCTGTCGCCAACACCCTCCCTGGCGCACGTCGTGCAGCTCGATCGTGTGGGAAAGGGGGCGTTGAGTTACGTGCTCGTGAGTGACGGCGACGCCGTCGTGGTCGATCCCGGTCGCCATCTGGAGCGCTACGACGCCTTGCTCGAGGAGCTGCGCGCAGCGCCGGCGGCAGTGGTAGATACGCACGTTCATGCCGATTACTTGAGCGGGGCGCGAGCTGCGGCCGCACGCTGGGGAGTGCCTTACTTCCTCCATCCAGACGATGCGGTATCTCCCTATGATCAGACACCGGGAAAACTCACCTATCAGCGGCTGGGTGACGGCGACACGATCGCCTTTGGACGCGCCACGCTTCGGGCCGTTCACGTCCCGGGTCATACGCTGGGGAGCATTTCGCTGGTGTCCGACGACGGCATCGCGCTCACCGGCGATTTCCTGTTTGTGAAATCGATCGGCCGGCCCGATCTCGCCGGACAGACTGATTCATGGGCCAAGCTGCTGTGGCGCAGTCTCGAGCGAGTCCGGCAGACCTGGCCGGGCGAGCTCCTGGTGCTGCCGGCGCACTACGCCAGCGAATTGGAGCGCCGCGCCGATCGTGCGGTAGCTTCCCGCTTCGATGTGATACTCGCTACAAATCCGGTCGCCGCCATCCAGGACGAGCCCCAGTTCCTGCGCTGGATCGCCGGGCACGTGACGCCCTTTCCCGACGCGTACCGCACAATAAAGGAAGCAAACCTCGGTCTGGTCACCCTGTCTGAGGCAGACGCCGAGGTCGTGGAATCCGGCCCGAATCAGTGCGCAATCGCCTAGGCGCATAGACGCTTAGCCGCCGAGTGTGCAAGGCTCCGGGGGAAGCCCGTCTCTCATGGCGTCCCTTACCGGAGTTCATCATGCAGTCCCTTCGCATGCTGGGAGCGGCCGTCCTCCTTGGCGCCTGTGCGTCTGTACTCAATGCTCAAGGCTGGATCGATCCTGTGCGGCCCGTCCCGCAAAATCCGACCGGACCGGTCGAGCGACTCCGCAGCGCCGTGCAGGTCAGCATCAGCGGCCGTGTAGCGCGGGTCACCGTCGAAGAGTGGTTCCGCAACAACGGCCCCACGCTGGGCGAGGGGATGTATCACTTTCCCTTACCGGGAGAGGCCGTGTTCTCGAGCTACTCCCTATGGCAAGGTGATCAGGAGCTGCGCGGCGAGGCTATGGATGCGACGCAGGCACGCTCTATCTACGAAGCGATTGTTCGTCAAAAGCGCGATCCCGCGTTGATCGAGCTGGCCGGCCAGGGATTGATTCGTGCGCGCGTTTTCCCGATCGCGCCCGGCGAGACTCGCAAGATCACCCTGAAATACACGCAGCTGCTGGACCGTGCGGGCGACGCGTGGCGGTTCCGCTACCTCGGCGACAAGAATCGCCAGAATGCACCGCGCAGTTTCCGCATCGAGGTCGATAGCGCCGCGCGCCTTGGCAATCCCTATTCTCCCACGCATCAGGTTCAGGTCACGCGCCGTGAGAACCGGCTCGAGGTCACTCTCGCCGACAATGCGGCCGGCGGAGATTTCGAGCTGCTCTTGCCGCTCGCGCGCGGTCTCGTGGGACTCTCGCTCGTGCCGCACCATCCGGCAGGCGAGGACGGCTACTTCATGCTCCTGCTGGCTCCCGGCGCCGCCGATGCGGTTGCGCTGCGGCGCGATCTGGTCGCGGTGATCGATATCTCCGGCTCGATGTCCGGTGAAAAGATCCAGCAGGCGCGGTCTGCCTTGATTCAGCTGCTCGGCACACTGCGGGAAGGCGACCGCTTCCGGCTGGTCGCGTTTTCGGGGGGCGTCCGCCGCTATGCGGAAGGGTGGACCAGCATGACGGCTGACGCGCGCCATGACGCCGAGAGCTGGATCCGAAGCCTCGAGGCCGAAGGCGGGACCAACATCGCCGGCGCGCTCACCGAGGCGTTCGCGCAGGCGCCCGCGGAACAGTCACTCGGCGTCGTCGTATTCCTGACCGATGGCCAGGCAAGCACCGGCGAGACAAATCCGGAACGGATCGCGGAAAGTGCGGAGCAGAATCGCGGCCGGTTCCGCGTCTTCTCGTTCGGTGTCGGCGACGACGTCAACACCTATCTGCTCGACCGGCTCACCGAACGCGCGCGAGGCACGACGGAATACGTCCGGCCAGGCGAGAACATCGAGCAGGCGGTCGGCGCGCTGGCCGCCAAGGTCGCGAGCCCTGTGCTCACCGACGTCACGATCACGGCGAGCTCGGGCATCGAGCTGTATGATCTGCAACCCGGAAATCTTCCCGATCTCTTTGCAGGAGACGAGATGGTGGTGTTGGGCAGATACCGGGGAATGGGGAGTGGGGAGCGGTCTGTGACGGTGCACGGCCGTAGGAACGGCCGGCAGGAAGAGTTTACGACAGCATTCACCGATCAAGAGAGTGACGGTGCGCGCTACATCGAACAGCTCTGGGCCGCGCGGAAGGCCGGAGCGCTGTCACGTGAGATTCGGTTGCGCGGACAGACACTCGAGCTCATGAATTCGCTCAAGCAGCTCGCGCTGCGGTATGGAATTCTGACCGAGTACACGTCGTATCTCGTGCAGGAGCCGACGGTCGCGCTGCGGCAGGACGCGGAGCGCAGGCAGATAAACGCGCCGGCGTCGGCTGCGGCGGACCAGTCAGGCGCGGCTGCTGTCGGGCGTGCAGCGCAGGAGAAGACAATGGCCAGCGCGATGTACGGATCTCAAGCTGCCAACGGAACGATCAACATTACAGAGCTGGATGAGCTTCGGCGCGCGCGCTCGGGGATCAATCCGACACAGCGAGTCGGCGGCCGTCTGTTCATCCTGCGCGACAGCGTCTGGACCGACCTCGGCCATGGCGACTCACTGCGCGTGGTGAGCATCGCTCCTTACAGCGACGCGTACTTTGCGGTGCTCAAGGCCCTTCCCGATCTGCGGAGCGTGGCCGCACTCGAGCCGGGCGTGCTGGTGGCCGGCAAGCGGGTGAGCATCAAGATTGGAACCGGTGGCAAGACCACGTTGAATCCAGGCGAATTGGAGAAGCTCGTGCGAGAGTTTCGCGGATAAAGCAGTTCAACGATGCCCGACGACATCGCCGAGGTGTATC
>DATBIF010000180.1:0-7455 GCA_036557045.1 Steroidobacteraceae bacterium | reverse complement strand
AAGTGGAGGAAGCCGTGCGTGCAGTTCGCGCAGAAGTAAACCGGCTGAGGGACTTGAGCCCGGCGGCAGACGTGCGAGCAAGCGCGTGACTGAACCGCTCTACAACGCACTGGTGCGAAAGCTGTTCAGCAGCGCCCAACCGGCTTCCTGTGCCGAACAGCTGAGCGGCCAATGGGTGGTGGGCGAGGCGGGGAGCGTTGCGCTGGGCACCTGGGTGCGCTTGAAAGCCGAGATTCAGGGCACACGTGTGATGAATGCCCGTTTCCGGGTCTACGGCTGCCCGCATACTGTGGCTGCAACCGCCTGGGTGGCCGGGCAGATTCGTGGTCGGTCCGCGATCGACCTGCTCCCTGAAGGGATCGCGCGGCTCTGTGAGCCACTCGAGGTGCCGGCCGAGAAACTCGGACGTCTGCTCGTGATCGAAGACGTGGTGCGAGCCTGCGAGTGCCAGGCCGGTAACGTGTAAAATTCGCGTGCAAGAGGCGAGCTCGCGAGGAGCGCTGACAATTCGATGGCAATCAAGCTGACTGAGGCGGCCGCGGGCCGCATCCGGACCTTCATCGATTCGCGTGGCCACGGTATCGGGCTGCGCCTGGGCATCAAGAAGACCGGCTGTTCCGGCTTTGCCTACGTCGTCAACTACGCCGACCAGGTCGCAAGCGGCGACGTCGTGTTCGAGGACCGGGGCGTCAAGGTGATCGTCGACCCCGAGAGCCTGCGCTACATCGACGGCACCGTGGTCGATTTCGTCAAGCAGGGGCTGAACGAAGCGTTCCGCTTCCAGAACCCGAACATCAAGGGCGAATGCGGCTGCGGCGAAAGCTTCACCGTGTAGGTGCCGGGTCGCGGTTTCGCGGTTGTTCACTCTGACTCCTGGCGCCGCAATGTCACGGTGAACCACCGCGAAACCGCGACCCGGCACCTTGCGTAAAGCCCGGAATCTCCTTTCCTGACGCGGACTTCCGCGCGTCCACTTCATTGCGGCGGGGGCGGGTGGCAGGTATAGTTGCGCGCCGAATAAGCACCCCCGAACGCACTGAATCCGAGCTGAGGTCCCTGCATGGCGCTGGAGCGCACCCTGTCGATCGTGAAACCCGATGGCGTCGAGAAGAATCTGATCGGCGAGGTCTACCATCGCCTTGAGAAGGCCGGCCTGCACATTGTCGCGGGCCGGATGCTGCGTCTCTCACAGCCCCAGGCCGAGGCGTTCTATGCCGTGCATCGCGAGCGACCGTTCTACAAGGACTTGGTGCGCTACATGACGTCCGGCCCGGTGATGGTGCAGGTCCTCGAGGGCGACAATGCGATCCAGCGCAACCGCGACATCATGGGTGCGACCGACCCGAAGAAAGCGGCGGCCGGCACCATTCGCGCCGATCTCGCCGCAAGCATCGAGCAGAACGTCGTGCACGGTTCGGACAGTCCGGAGACGGCCGCGCGAGAGATTCGCTTCTTCTTCAGCGACAGCGACATCTGCGAGCGCGCGCGCTGAGCGCGAACGCGCCACCGGGCAATGAACGCCTCGACGACAAGCACCTCATCCGGCACACGCACCAACCTGCTCGGCCTCGACCGCGCGGGGCTGGAAGCGTTCGTGGGTGGGCTCGGACAGAAGCCGTTTCGCGCACGGCAGCTGATGAAGTGGATTTACAAGCGGGGTGTCGCCGACTTTGCGGCGATGACCGATCTCGCGCGCGACTTGCGTGCGTTGCTCGCCGAGCATGCCGAGGTGCGCGCGCCCGGGATCGTCACCGCGCAGCATTCGGCGGACGGCACACGCAAGTGGATGCTGCGCATGGACTCCGCGCAGGGCATCGAGATGGTGTTCATCCCGGAGCCCGGTCGCGGCACGCTGTGCATCTCGAGCCAGGTCGGCTGTGCGCTCGACTGTTCGTTCTGCTCCACGGCGCAACAGGGCTTCAACCGTAACCTCACGGCGGCGGAAATCGTCGGACAGGTGTGGCTCGCCAACCGCGAGCTCGGCTTCAAGGCAGGCGCAGAGCGCATCATCAGCAACGTGGTCTTCATGGGCATGGGCGAGCCGCTCGCGAACTATCGCAACGTGCTCCCGGCGATCGAGATCATGCTCGATGACCTGGGCTTCGAGCTCTCGCGCCGGCGCGTGACCCTGAGCACGTCGGGACTGGTGCCGCAGATCTACCGGCTGGCCGAGGACTGCAACGTCGCGCTCGCGGTCTCGCTCCATGCGCCGAACGACGAGTTGCGCGATCAGTTGGTGCCGATCAATCGCAGGCACCCGATCAAGGAGCTGCTCGAGGCCTGCTGGCACTACCTCGATCAGCAGAACGGGCGCAGTATCACTTTTGAGTACGTCATGCTCGATGGTGTCAATGATTCCCCGGCGCATGCGCTGGAGCTGGCGCGGCTGCTGCGCGGCCGGGCCGCGAAAGTGAACCTGATTCCGTTCAATACGTTTCCAGGTACCCAGTACCGTCGCTCGACACCCGAAGCCATCAGTCGGTTCCGCGACCTGCTGAACGCGCGCGGCGTGATTGCCACGACCCGGCGAACGCGCGGCGGGGATATCGACGCGGCCTGCGGCCAGCTCGTAGGTCGCGTGCGCGACCGCACCACCGTGCGGCTCGGGCAGAAGCTCCACAGCGTGGCGGTCGAAGCATGAGCGCGCGGCTGCTCGCATGTGTGGTCGCGCTGGCGTTGGTCGGCTGCACGACGACGACGACGACTTCGACGATGGGTCGCCAGAAGTCGCCGACCGAGGCGGCGACCTTCAATTCGCAGCTCGCCATCGAGTACCTGAAAAAAGGCGACCTGGCGGTCGCCCGCGAGAAGATCGATCGGGCGCTGCAGCAGGATCCCAACAACGTGTCAGTACAGATGACCGGTGCGCTTGTGTACGATCGGCTCGGCGACGACAAGAAGGCCGACGAGCACTACGCGGCGGCGCTGCGGCTCAAGCCCGATGACCCGGAGATGCAGAACAACTACGGCGTCTATCTCTGTCGCAAGGGCAAGACCGAGCAAGGCGAGAAGATGCTGCTCAAGGCCGCGGGCAACCCTGTCTACAAGACGCCGGAAGTGCCGATCACGAACGCCGGCATGTGCATGCGCGGCGCCAAGCGCATGGACGAAGCGGAGCGGTATTTCCGGCAGGCCCTCACGATCCGGCCGCGTTTTGGTGATGCCCTGTTGCAGCTTGCGGATCTCGACTTCCAGAAGGGTGACAAGGCGAGCTACGACGAAGCGAGCGGGCTGATCAAGCGCTTTCTCGCGGTCGTGGCTGCGCCGGGCCCCGAGATCCTGTGGCTCGGAGTACGCGTGGAGCGCGCGCGCGGCGAAAAGAGCACCGCGGATGCCTACGCGCGCCGGCTGAAGACCGAATACCCGCAGGCTGAGCAGACTCGCGCACTGCTCGCATCCGAACGGTAGACCGATGAGCGGAGGGCCTGGCAGCCCGCACAACTCAAACGCAACAGCCGGGCCAGGACAGCGGTTAAAGGCGGAAAGGGAGCGCCGCGGCCTGAGCGTGCCGCAGGTGGCAGAGGATCTGCACGTCGGTGTCGGAACCATAGAAGCGCTGGAAGCCGGGCGCCTCGAGAGCCTGGGAGCGCCGGTCTACGCCAAGGGACACTTGCGCAAGTACGCGCGGCTGCTGGGTCTGGACGCGGAGGCATTGCTGGGCGCGTACCAGACGACGCAGCCACCGACGCCAGAGCTCGTGCCGCTGAAACCGGCCACGCGCCAGCGCAGATTTCGCATCAGCCGCACGGCATACGCGATCGTTGTCGTCGCGATCGTCGCGATCGTCGCGGCAGCAGCAGGATGGTTCCTGGCGCAGCAGGGCGCGCTCCGCAAGGCGCCAGAAGTGGCGGCGAAGCCCGCGGTGACTGAGCACGCGCCCGAAGCGCCGAGTGCGCCGGCGCCATCGGAGGCTGCGCCTGCGATCGTGGCATCGGAGCTCGGGCCGCCGACGTCGACGCCGCCAGCCAGCGCGCCGCTGCCGCCAGCGACGTCCGAGCCGCGGCGCATCGAGAAGGCGGGCGCAGAGGAGAACACGGGACGAGTCAGGGTGCGTATGCGCTTCGCCGCCGACTCGTGGGTCGAGATCTATGACGCCTCGGAGCAAAGGGTATTTTTCGACATGGGAGCGAGGGGCACATCGCGGGTCGTCGCGGCGGCACCGCCGCTGCGCGTTTTCCTGGGGTTCGCTGACGGCGTGCAGCTCGAGCTCGACGGGCGGCCTGTCACCCTGCCGGTGCAGGCCCGCCGCGGCAATCTCGCCGAATTCTTCCTCGATGCGCACGGCGACGTGCGTCCCGTGCGCTAGCGCGATGGCGTCGGAGCTCAGACGTTGAACCAGAAGATCCAGCCGGTCCGCGGCATGAGCGACATCCTGCCGGCGCAGATCGCCTACTGGCAGCGACTCGAGGCCGTCGCGCGCGAGGTGCTCGCGGGCTATGGCTACGAGGAGATGCGCGTACCGGTGATGGAGCAGACGGACCTGTTCAAGCGCTCGATCGGGGAGTTCACCGACATTGTCGAGAAGGAGATGTACACCTTTACCGACAAGGGTGGCGAGAGCCTGACGCTGCGTCCGGAGGCCACCGCGGGCATGGTGCGAGCTGCGATCTCCAACGGCCTCACTCACAACCAGCGGGTGCGCGTCTGGTGCATGGGCCCCATGTTCCGGCACGAAAAGCCGCAGAAAGGTCGGTTCCGGCAGTTTCACCAGATCGACGTCGAAGCCTTCGGCTATCCCGGCCCGGACGTCGATGCTGAAATCATCCTGATCGCGGCGCGCCTGTGGAAGCGCCTCGGTGTCGGCCCGGTGCGGCTGGAAGTGAATTCGCTCGGCACGCCGGAGTCGCGTCGCACCTATCGCGAACACCTGGTGAAGTATCTGCACGCGCATGAGAAGGCGCTCGACGAGGACAGCCGACGTCGGCTCGCCGGCAACCCGCTGCGGATCCTGGACAGCAAGAATCCGCAAATGCGCGCGCTCATCGATGCTGCGCCCAAGATCACGGATCACCTCGACGCGGAGTCGCAGCGGCACTTCAGTTCGCTCTGCGCGCAGCTCGATGCCGCGGGCATCCAGTACCGTGTCAATCCACGGCTGGTGCGTGGCCTCGACTACTACACGCGCACGGTTTTCGAATGGCTCACCGAGGCGCTCGGCGCGCAGGATGCTGTCTGTTCAGGCGGAAGATACGATAATTTGTTCGCGCAGTTGGGCGGCGAGCCGACCCCCGCGATCGGCTGGGCGATGGGCCAGGAGCGCGTGGTGGCGCTGATGGCGCAGGCCGATGCGGCGCTCACGCAAGCGCCGCCACACGTCTTTGTCGTGATGGTGGGGGAACGGGCGGAGAGCGCGGGCCTGCGGCTCGCGGAGCGGCTGCGTGATGTGCACCCCGGGCTGCGCGTGCAGGCGAGTGTCGGTGGCGGCAACTTCAAGGCGCAGTTCCGCCGCGCGGACAAGAGCGGCGCGGCCGTCGCAGTCATCCTCGGCGAGGACGAGCTGCAGCGCGGCCTCGTGGCGGTGAAGCCGCTGCGCTCGGAAGGCGCGCAGGTCGAGTGCCCGCAGGACACGCTGCCGGGACGCATCGGCGAGTGGTTATCGGAATTCAAGAGCTCGTAGAACTGGAGTGAGACGGTGGACGACTATTTGACTGAAAGCGACCAATGGGAACGCGTCAAGACGTTCGTTCGCGAGAACGGCATCGCAATGATCGTCGGCGTGCTGCTGGGCGCGGGAATTCTCTACGGGTATTCGTGGTGGAGCGATCACGTCACGGCCCGCTCACAGGCCGCGGCTGCGCGCTACCTGGATGTGCTCGATGCGCTCGGCCGCAACGACAAGGCCCGCGCGATCGAACTGACGCAGCAGCTGCAGAAGGACTACGCGGCGACGCCCTATGTCGATCAGGCACAGCTGGCGCTCGCCCGCATGCATGTCGAGCACAACGAGCTCGAAGACGCGGCGCGACGCCTCAAGGATGTCGCGGACGGCTCGAAGGACGAGCAGCTGCGACTGGTGGCGCGCGAGCGGCTGGCCCGCGTTCAGCTTGCCCAGGGGAAGGCGGACGATGCCCTGAAGACGCTCGAGGGCGCGAAAGCTCCTGCCTTCACGGCGCGCTATGCGGAAGTCCGCGGCGATGCGCTGCTGCAGAAGGGCGACCGTGCCGGCGCCCTGGCCGCCTACCGGGAAGCGCTGGCTGCGACGGAACCTGGCATCACGGATACCGGTCTCTTGCAGCTCAAGATCAACGATCTGGCGACCGCCGAGCCGGCGCAGGCAAGCACGGCGACCCCGGCCAAGGAACCCGCTCCATGACCACGATGAATCGACTGCTGTCCGCTCTGGCCGCCGTCGCGTTGCTCGCGGGCCTCGCAGCCTGCAGCAAGGACAAGGAAGTCGATCCACCGGCCGAGCTGGTCGACATGAAACCGCTGATCAAGATCGACAAGGTGTGGAGCACGGGTGTCGGCGGAGGCACGAAGGCGCTGCGCCTCGGCCTCAACGCCGCCACCGATGGCGAGCGCCTGTACGCCGGCTCGCACGATGGCGATGTGCTGGCGCTGGATCTCAAGAACGGCAAGACCTTGTGGCACACGAATACCAAGCTGCCGCTCGCCGGCGGTCCGGGTGTCGGTGCAGGGCGGGTGGTGATCGGCTCGGGCGAGGGTGACGTCGTCGCTCTGAATTCCGCCGACGGCTCGCAAGTGTGGAAGGTTCGCATCAATGGTGAAGTGCTCTCGGCCCCGGCGATCGCGCAGGGTGTCGCCGTGGTCCGCAGCGTCAATGGGCGTCTCACGGGCCTTGATCTCGGCGACGGCCACGAGCTCTGGGTGACCGAGCAGCAGGTACCGCGACTGTCGCTGCGTGGCACGGCTACTCCCGTGATCGTCGGTGACATCGTCTTGTGCGGCTTCGACAACGGCAAGGTGGTTGCCGTGGGGCTCACAGACGGTACCGTGCAATGGGAGACGCAGGTGGCCTCGTCCAAGGGCCGCACCGAGCTCGCGCGCCTCGTCGATATCGATTCGTCGGTGCAGGTCGTCGACAAGGATGTTTACGTCGCCGGATTCCAGGGACGCTCCGCGATGCTGGCGCTCGACTCCGGACAGATCTGGTGGTCGCGCGATGAATCCAGCGATCGTGGCCTGGTCATCGACGGGGAGAATCTCTACGTCACCGATTCGGACGGCGACATCCAGGCGCTCAGGCGACGCGACGGGACGCCGCTCTGGAAGCAGCCTGCGCTCCATCGACGCGGCCTGAGCGGTCCGGTGGTCGACGGCCCGGCGATCGTGGTGGCGGACTTCGAGGGCTACGTGCACTGGCTCGACGCCGCCACCGGCGACCTGCTCGCGCGCAGCTCCACCGACGGCAGCCGCGTCACGAATCGCCCGCTGGTCGTCAACGGCACCGTCTACGTGCTGACGGACGGCGGCCGCCTGAGCGCGTTTCGCCGC
>DATBIF010000179.1:0-3165 GCA_036557045.1 Steroidobacteraceae bacterium | reverse complement strand
CTGGATCACGTGGTCGACCTGCTCGTGCAGCTCGAGATTGCGAATGTCCTCGGCGAGACGCTCGATCAGCGTCATGAAGCCATGCAGCGCCACGCCCGCTTTCGGTCCCAGCGCGTCCGCGAGGCACGCACCCGCGGCGCGCCACAACGAGCAGGTATTGGCGCGGGCGTATTCGCGCACGATCTCCATGCTGCGCGCGCCGATCCCGCGCGTCGGCAGGTTCACGACGCGCTCGAAAGAGGTGTCGTCGTCGCGATTCGAGCTGAGGCGCAGGTAAGCGAGCGCATCTTTGATCTCGGCGCGCTCGAAGAACCGCAGGCCGCCGTAGACGCGGTAGGGAATGTTGGCGCTGAGAAACGCCTCTTCGAAGACGCGGGACTGGGCGTTCGAGCGGTACAGAATGGCGATCTCACGCCGCTTGCCGCCGCGTTTCACCCACTCGCGAATGCGATTGACGACGAAATCCGCTTCATCGCGCTCGTTGAAGGCGGCGTAGAGCCTGATCGGCTCGCCCTGCTCGCCGCTGGTCCAGAGGTTCTTGCCGAGACGCTCGGAGTTGTTGGCGATGAGCGCATTGGCGGCGGCGAGGATCGTGCCGGTCGAGCGGTAGTTCTGCTCCAGGCGGAACAGTTTCGTGCCGGGATAGTCGCGCTGGAACTGCTGCAGGTTCTCGATGCGCGCGCCACGCCAGCCGTAGATCGACTGGTCATCGTCGCCCACCACGAAGGGCACGCCGCTGTCTCCTGCAAGGAGCTTCAACCAGGCGTACTGGATCAGGTTGGTGTCCTGGAACTCATCGACCAGCAGGTGACGAAACCGTCCGCGGTAGTGGGCGAGGAGCTCGGGGCGGTCGCGCAGGGTCTCGTAGGCGCGCAGCAGGAGCTCCGCGAAGTCGACCACCCCCGCGCGTTCACAGGCGTCGTGATAAGCCTGATAGATGCGGATGTGCTCGCGGCGCGTCGGGTCGCCGTGATCCTTGAGGTGTCTGGGCCTGAGGCCCTCGTCTTTCTGTGCATTGATGAACCAGGTGATCTCGCGCGGCACCCAGCGAGCCTCATCGAGCTCCAGCGCCTTGAGGACCTTGCGCACGAAGCGCAGCTGGTCCTCGGCATCGAGAATCTGGAAGTTCTGCTGCAGCCCCGCTTCGCGCCAATGCATCCGCAGCAGGCGATGCGCCAGACCGTGAAAGGTCCCGATCCACAGCGCCGAGCCGGGAATCCCCAGCAGCGACTCGATGCGCCCGCGCATCTCGCCGGCTGCCTTGTTGGTGAACGTCACTGCCAGAACGCTGTGCGGTGAAACTCCCTCGACGCGGATCAGCCAGGCGACGCGATGCGTGAGCACCCGCGTCTTGCCGCTCCCCGCGCCCGCCAGCACGAGCGTCGGCGCCAGCGGCGCGGTGACGGCGGCGCGCTGCGCATCGTTGAGCGGATCGAGGATGAACGAAACGTCCATGGGCCGCGCATTCTATCACCGGGCCTCGGCGCGACCTGAGCCGCCTTTCAGGCGCGTACCGAGCGATGCTCTTCCGCCCAGCGCAGCAGCGCGATCGTCATCGCGAGCAGCACCGGCCCGAGGAACAGGCCGATCGGACCGAATGCCGACAGCCCGCCAATGACACCGATGAACACCGCCAGCGTGGGAACTTCGGCGCGGCCCGAGATCAGGACCGGCTTGAGCAGGTTGTCCATCAGCCCTACGAGCAGCGCACCCCACAGCGTCAGGAACAAGGCGGCGCCGTAGCGCCCCTGTGTCACCAGGAACAGCGCTGCCGGCACCCAGACGAGTGCAGTGCCCCCGACAGGCAGCAGGGACAGCAGCGCCGCAACCACTGCGAACACCACGGGCGACGGCAGATGCACGATGGCAAAACCGACTCCGACCAGCGCGCCCTGCAGCAGCCCCGTGAGCAGCGTGCCGAACACCACCGCGCGGGTGACGGCGCCGAGCTGCGACGTCAGGGCATCCTTGCGCGCCTCGGACATCGGCACGAGCCCGAGCAGCCGGGTCGACATCCGGGCGCCATCGCGCAGGAAGAAGAACAGCAGGAAGAACATCATGACGAGCCCGACGAGTCTTCCCAGGGCTCCGACGAACAAAGAACTGCCGACCGAGCCCACATGCTGGAGCAGCGTGCTCGCGCCGTTGATGAGCCAGTCGCGCAACTGTTCGGTGGTGAACACCGTGTGGCTTTCGACCCAGGACAGCGCCTTGCCGATGAGCGGAATATTCTGCAGCGACCCGGCACCGACATCGCTCAGCGCGTAGTTCTCCTGCAACCGCTCCACGAGCGCCGCCGCCTGGCGCGCAAAAGTCACGAGCAGCGCGGCGAGCGGGCCGACGAACAGGATGAGTGTGGCGAACGTCAGCAACACGGCCGATGCCGACGAGCGACCGCGGAACCAGGCGGTGAGGCGCGTTTGCAAAGGTTGCAACAGGAAACTGAGCAATAGTGCCCAGGCGAGCGTCCCCGCCAGCGGCCGCAGGATCAGCCACAGCAGGACGACGAGCACCGCGGTCGCGATGACCGCAAACACGCGCGTGTAGAACTGGTCCTGTGTCTGAGTCGACATCGATCCCCCTGGCGTGTGCTCTTGTCGGTTTCCAGCGACATTACGCTACTCCGCCGGCGGAAGACTAGAATCGTCCGCGTCACTTTCCCGGGGTCAGAATCACAACAGGAGGGCACTAGCATGTTGCCTTCAAATATTCGCTTTCACTTTACGCGCTACGTTTCGCTCTGCGCGTTGCTGGCGTTGGGCGCGTGCAGCGGCGGTGGCGGCATGGATGGGAACGCCACCAACCCGACACCGATGCCGACGGGCCAGGCCACGGTTGGCGTGCTCCTGACGGATGCGCCTGGCGCTTCATTCTCCGAGGCGAACGCCACCATCACCGGCATTACGCTCATGGGCGGCGGGTCGCCGCAGACCATCTTCAGTGGCAGCAACACGATCGATCTCTTCAAGCTCGACAGTTCCTCGGACCTGTTCGCGCTTTCCTCGACCGTCGCGCCGGGCAGCTTCAACAAGATCCGCCTGACGTTGAGCGACCTCGAGCTCGTGCGTCGTGACGACGCCGGCAACGTCGTCGAGCGCGTGCATCCTCACTTGCCGGGTAACGGCAAGATCGATCTCAACCTGCGCGACTCGATGAATGCCGCGT
>DATBIF010000178.1:0-14567 GCA_036557045.1 Steroidobacteraceae bacterium | reverse complement strand
CGTCGAAGGCGATGCGGCGTTACTCGCACGCGCGCGCTCCAACGCGGCACGCAACGGCATCGCCAACGTCGAGTTCCATGCCGCCAACCTGGAGGCGATCGATGCCGATCTGTCCTGGGCGCGTGGCTCCTGCGATCGACTCCTGCTGGACCCGCCCCGCGTCGGCGCCCGCGGCGCGCTGGCCCTGGTGGCGGGGTCGGGGGCCGGACGGGTCGTGTATATTTCCTGCCACCCGGGGAGCCTGGCCCGCGATGCGGGCATCCTGGTGCACGAAAAGGGCTTCCAGCTGCGCTCGGTGGGGGTCATGGACATGTTCCCGCACACCAGCCACGTGGAGTCCGTCGCAGTCTTTGGGCGCTGAGAGCGCCAGAATCCTCGTTCGCAAGGGGGTTTGGCAGTCCGTATGTCGCTCGGACCCTTGATGATCGATATCCGCGGCCAGGACCTCGATGCCGCGGACCGTGAGCTGCTCCGCCACCCGTCGGTCGGCGGCGTGATCCTCTTTTCGCGCAATTATTCCAGTCCTGAACAGCTCGAGCGCCTGGTTGCCGAGATCCACGCGTTGCGCGATCCACCGTTGATCGTCACCGTCGATCACGAGGGTGGACGCGTCCAGCGATTCCGCAAATCCTTCTCCGCGCTGCCGCCCGCGCGCTTCCTCGGTCACCAGTACGATCTCGACGCTGAGTCAGGTCTCGAGCTGGCGCGGTTGTGCGGCTGGCTGCTCGCGGCGGAATTGCGCGCCGTCGGCATCGATCTCAGTTTCGCGCCCGTCGTGGATCTCGACTACGCAGTGAGCGAGATCATCGGCGATCGGGCGCTGCATCGCGACCCGCAGGTGGTCGCGAGCCTCGCGCAGGCCATCACGAGCGGCATGCGCGAAGCGGGCATGGGATCGGTGGCCAAGCACTTCCCGGGTCATGGCGCAGTCGTTGCCGATTCGCACATCGCGGTCCCGGTCGATCGGCGTGAGCTCGTCGACCTCGATGCGGAGCTCGTGCCTTATCGACGACTGATCGCCAACGGCGTGGCGGGCATCATGGCCGCGCACGTCGTGTTCCCGGCCGTGGACGCGCTGCCTGCGAGCCTGTCGCACCGCTGGATCGCGCAAATCCTGCGTGGCGAGCTCGGCTTTCACGGCGTCGTCTTTGCGGACGACCTGAGCATGGCGGGCGCGGCCGTGGCGGGCGACATGCTGGAACGCGCGCGGCTGGCGCTCGCCGCCGGCTGTGATGTGCTGCCGGTGTGCAACGATCGGCCGGCGGCGGAGAAGTTGATCGCGGACCTGGGCGACGTGAGCGACCCCGCGCGCCAGGCTCGCCTGGTGCGCCTGCATGGCCGGCCGGCGCCGGACCGCAACGCCTTGCTGGCGTCGTCGCGCTGGCAGGAAGTCAATCAGCGCCTGCGACACAGTTTCGAGCCGCCGCAGCTCAGCCTCGAGGCGGGGCGCGCATGAGCGGCGCCAGCCTGTCATTCGAGATCCTGCAGCAGCTCGTGCAGAGGAGCCCGGAAGGTATCGCGATCTGCGAAAAGAGCGCTGATGGCTGGCCGGTGCTGTTCGTCAACGAGGCCTTCGAGCGCCTCACGGGTTACAAGGCACGCGAGCTGCGCGGCAAGGACCTGCGCATGCTGCAGGCCGAAGATCGCGAACAGGAAACGCGTCAGCGCATCCGCCAGGCGATCGCAGAGGGCACCACGTGCCGCGTGCTGCTGCGGAACTATCGCAGCGACGGCACACGCTTCTGGAACGAGTTGTCGCTGGTGCCGCTCAAGAACGCCAAGGGCGAGATCACTCACTACGCGAGCTTTCACCGCGACGCCAGCGAGCGCATGCGCCTGGACAACCGCGGAACCCTGCCGCGCGAGAATGGCAGTCCTGCGGCAGGTGCCACGGGTGCGGCGTTCAGCGTCGCGCGCGACGACCGGTTGAGCGGTTTACACAATCGCGTCTACTTCGAAGAGCTCATGCGGCGCGACTGGGCGATCGCGCAGCGCGACAGCCGGCGCCTGGCGCTGCTGCTGTTCGACATCGACGCGCTCGGGGCCTACAACGACACCTTTGGCCGGACAGCGGGCGACTCGTGCATCAAACGCGTCGGGCGGGCAATTTCCGGGTGTCTGCGTCGCAGCAGCGACCTGATGGCACGCTGGGATGGCGGCACGTTCGTGTCGCTGGTGCAGGGCATGACTGTCGAGCAGGCGTTGCCCTTTGCGGAGAGCATTCGCGATCGCGTGCGCGACGCACGCATCCATCACCCGCGCTCACCGGTCGAGCGCTACGTCACCGTGAGCTGCGGAGCGGCGAGCATGGTGCCGGGAAACGACGATGGTCCTGAGCTGCTGCTGGAGCGGGCACGCGCAGCGCTCAGAGTCGCCAAGCAGGGCGGCCGCAATCGCATCGCCGTTTCGGCAAAATAATCCTGTGAACACATGAATTATCGTGCGCCGCCGACCGGCGCAACCATCGCGATGACACCAAAGGCAGGATGATCGAAGTAGTGGCGCTCGAAATTGCGGACGCGGCGCACCTGGTCGAGCGTGAAGGTCACGGGACCCGAGGGCGCGGTCGTGCCGATGAGCGAAGGCGGCGGATCGGCCGGCGTGTAGGCGAGCTTGAGCCTGAGATACAGGTAACGGCCGCGCTCGACGGCGGCGCTGCCCCGCACATCGCCGGGTGCCCCCAGTTGCGACAGGTCGACCGCGAGACCGGAGCCGCGAGGCACGACAGTCTGTGTCCAGCCCACATGGGCCAGGACCTCATAGTTGTGACTGCGCTGCAGACTGGACTCGATGCCGCTCAGCTTGAAGAGCGCGGGCGACATCGGGTTCGCATCGAGGCTTGTGCCCACGGGTGCGGGCGGCTCGGCCCCGGTATCGGCGCCCTCTGCGGGCGCGCGGTTCGCGACAGCCATGGCCTCACTCTGCCAATCCTCGGTCACGCCCAGCGGCGTCGTAGGACGGAAGATGATGAGTTCCACGCTGTACGGCGTGTCGGGCTGGCGAGGTGGCTCCGCGGCGGACGCGCTGAGAGCGGCGGCGGTTACCAGGGAAGCGAGGAGCGTTGTGCGCATGACGGCCAGTCTACCTTGAACCCGTACGGCTCGCGGCTTGCGCGCCCGTCGGCGCAGCCGCCGCGAGGGTCTCGAGAAGCTCGCCAGCCCGCCGCAGACGCTCGGCTTCGCTTTCAGAACGCCAAACGAAGCGCAGCTTCAGGGGTCCATCGAGACGGTAAGCGCGGGGCTGGGATTGCACCAGGCGAATCACGGTCTGCGGATCGATGACGTTGCCCTCGTTGAAGAGCACGTAGCCGCCTTGCGCTCCGGCATCGATCTTGGCGATGCCCAGGGCACGCGCGCGCAGCTTCAGCACTGCGATCCGATAGAGATTGCGCGCCGGTTCAGGCAGCGGGCCGAAGCGATCGATCATCTCGGCCTGCAGGTCGTCCAGTGCCTGCGTGTCGGGCGCTCCGGAAATGCGCTTGTACAGCGTGAGCCGCAGGTGCACGTCGGCGACGTAGTGCTCCGGAAGCAGCGCGGGGAGGCGCAGCTCGATCTCGGGGCCGGCGCGCATGCCGCGTTCCAGATCGGGTTCGGTGCCTGCTTTCAGCGCGCGCACCGCCCGGTCGAGCAGCTCCATGTAGAGATTGAAGCCGACTTCCTGGATCTGTCCGCTCTGCTCCTCGCCGAGGAGCTCGCCGGCGCCGCGGATCTCGAGGTCGTGCGTCGCCAGTACGAAACCAGCGCCCAGGTCCTCGAGGGCCTCGATGGCCTCGAGGCGCTTCACCGCGTCGGCGCTCATGACGGGCCGGGGCGGCGTGATCAGGTATGCGTAGGCGCGATGGTGCGAGCGACCGACGCGGCCCCGTAGCTGGTGCAGCTGCGCGAGGCCGAAGCGGTCGGCGCGCTCGATGATGATGGTGTTGGCCGTGGGGACGTCAATGCCACTTTCGATGATGGTCGTGCAGACCAGGAGATTGAAGCGCCGGTGATAGAAATCGAGCATCAGCTGCTCGAGGTCGCGCTCGCGCATCTGGCCGTGGCCAACGCGCACGTTCGCCTCCGGTACCAGCGCGCGCACCTCTGCAGCACGCCGCTCGATGCTGTCGACGCTGTTGTGCACGAAGTAGATCTGTCCGCCGCGCCGGATTTCGCGCAGGCAGGCTTCGCGCGCCTGTGGTCCGTTCCATTCGCTGACGAAGGTCTGGATGGCGAGCCGTTCCGCCGGCGGCGTCGTGATCAGCGACAGATCGCGCAGGCCCCCCATCGCCATGTTGAGGGTGCGCGGAATCGGCGTCGCGGTCAGCGTGAGGACATCGACCTCGGCGCGCAGCGCCTTGAGCTTCTCCTTGTCGCGCACGCCGAAGCGATGCTCCTCATCGATGATCAGCAGTCCCAGGTCCTTGAACTCGACGTTGGCGTGCAGCAGCCGATGAGTCGCAATCACGATGTCGACACTGCCGGCGGCGAGTCCGGCGACGGTCGCGGCGCTCTCGCGTCCGGAGCGAAAGCGCGAGAGCATCTGGATGCGCACCGGCCAGTCCGCGAAGCGGTCGGTGAAGGTCTGCAGGTGCTGCTGGGCGAGCAGGGTGGTCGGGACCAGCACCGCCACCTGCTTGCCGGCCTGCACGGCGACGAATGCGGCACGCAGTGCGACCTCCGTCTTGCCGAAGCCCACGTCGCCGCACACGACTCGATCCATCGGGCGCTCGACCTGCAGGTCGCCCAGCACCTGCTCGATCGCCTGTTGCTGATCGGGCGTTTCCTCGAATGGAAAGCCCGCGGCGAAGGCGCGGTACTCAGCGTCGCTCACCTTCAGGCTGGATCCGTGGCGAGCCGCGCGCCGGGAGTAGACATCGAGGAGCTCGGCGGCGACGTCGCGTATGCGCTGCGCCGCCTTGCGGCGCGCCTTCAGCCACTGATCGGTGCCGAGCTTGTGAAGTGGTGCGGTCTCGGGTGCCGCGCCTGTATAGCGGTTGACGCGATCGAGCGCATGCACCGGCACGTACAGCTTGTCGCCATCGGCGTATTCGAGCACCAGGAACTCGCCGCGCTGACCGGCGATTTCCATGGTGGTGAGTCCGCGGTAGCGCCCGACTCCGTAGTCGTCGTGCACCACCGGAGCGCCGAGGCGCAGGTCGGTGAGCTCGCGCAGCAGTGTCGCCGGATCACGTTCCGCGCGCCGCCGGCGGCGCGCCTGCTGAGCGCGCTCGCCGAAGATCTGTTCCTCGGTGATGAGCGCAATGGGCGGTACATCCAGGAGCAGCGCGCCGGCTGACGACGACACCGTGAGACCGACGCGCGCCGCGCCGGACGTGAATGCCTGCCAGCCGTCGAACAGTGTCGGCTCGATGCCGCGACCGATGAGCAGCTGCAGCAGGATTTCCCGTCGGCCGGCGGATTCGGCCGCGAGCAGCACCCTCCCCGCAAACTGAGCCAGGAAGGTCTGCAACGCAGCACCAGGATTGTCCGCCTGCATGGCCAGACGCAGTGAGGGTGGCAGCCGCGAGGGGAGGTTGACGCCTGCGCCACCAGTGGTCGGGTCGACCTTGTGCGGCGAGATTTCGATCAGGCGCGCCGCGTCGATTCGCGCGAGAAGCTCCTCGGGTTGCAGGAAGATCTCGGCGGGCGCGAGCACCGGGCGCTCGACGTCGTGCCGGCGCTGCTCATAGCGCTCCACGATCTCGTTCCAGAGAATGGCGGTCCGCGAATGTGTATCGGCGGCATCAACCAGCACCGTCTCGCGCGGCAGGTAATCGAACAGCGACTCGAGCGAGTCGAAGAACAGGGGAAGGTAGTACTCGATGCCGGCCGGCGCGATCCCGTCACTCACCTGTCGATACACCGCCGAGCGATTCGGGTCGCCCTCGAAGCGCGCGCGGTGACGGGTGCGGAACTCGCGCACACCCTGCGCGTCGAGCGGGTACTCGCGCGCCGGCAACAGGCGCAGCTTGTCGAATTGTCCCGTGGAACGCTGAGTCTCCGGATCGAATACCCGGATCGAGTCGATGCGATCGTCGAACAGGTCCACGCGTACCGGCTGCTCGCTGCCCATCGGGTAGATGTCGAGGAGCGAACCACGCACCGCGAATTCACCGTGGCTCGTCACTTGGGCGACGTGCGCGTAGCCGGCCGCGACCAGCCGTTCGCGGAACGGCTCGAGATCGAGCTGCTCGCCGCGGCTCAGGTCGAGCACGTGCCCGTCGATCCATTGCCGCGGCGGCAGTCGCTGCACAAGGGTGGCGAGCGCGACGAGCACCACGCCGCGCGTGAGCGTGGGCAGACCGTGCAGGGTCGCGAGCCGTTGCGAGACGATGTCGGGGTGGGGCGCGAACAGGTCGTACGGCAACGTCTCCCAGTCCGGGAACAGCTGCACGGGCAGGTCGGACGGCGCAAAGAATCCGATCTCGCCGTGCAGGCGCTCCGCTTCGCGGGCACCCTCCGCGATGACCAGGAACGGGCGGTCCGCCCGTTCAGCTGCCTGCGCGATGGCGAGCGCGGCAGCCGCACCGTGCAGTTGCCCCCAGCGCAAGCGCGCGGGTGGCGAGTCAGGGAGAGGGGGGTTCAGTAGCATCCAGGCGCCGTTGGTTTCGAAGGCGCGCAAGCTTACCCGGACGCCATGGCGTCGCAACTTTCACGAAACGAAGGAGAGAGTAGTGAGCGCCAGCGCGGCTGGCGCTCACGGCGCCACGATCAGGAACCGCTGACGACCGCGTGGATGACGAACTGGTGCTCGAAATACACGCTGAAGCCCGGATAGTCCCAGCGCGTGATCGGCGGTTCACCCACCGCGTTGTGCTTGGTGGCTGGCGCGCCGAACTTGGCCTCGACGGCGCTCATCGTCATGCCACGGTTGGGATGCGGAACGCTGCTCTCGCGGACGGAGACGCTGTCGCCCACGACTATGGTCTCTGCAGAGACGGCGCCGGCGAACACGGTTGCAATCAGGGCCACTGCGGCCAGGAATCCACGTTTCATGCTCGACTCCCTGGACTCAAAACCCGGCGCGACTATAGCAACGAGCAGAAGCGCCCGGAACATTTGAACGCAAGCATTTCATCAGCAATGGGTTTTTGTGTGACGGGCGTCTCATATGCTCTAATCCGCCCCACTTCCGGAACCGCGCCGCCGCATGTCACTTCCCCTGCCGCTCTTCATAGGACTGCGTTACGTGCGCGCGCGCAGCGGTCAGTTCTTCGTGTCGTTCATCAGCTGGGTGTCGATGCTGGGAATCTGCGTGGGCGTGGCCGCGCTGATCACGATTCTGTCCGTGATGAACGGTCTGGAGGATGAATTGCGCACCCGCCTGCTGAGTCTCGCGGCGCACGCGAAGCTCTCGGGCAATCCCACGGCGCTTGCCAATTGGCCACGACTCGTCGAGCGCGCGCGCACCATGCCTGGCGTGGTGGGCGCCGCACCCTATACCGAGTTGCACGGATTGCTCGGGCACGAGCCGGAACTGCAGCCGGCCCTCATCCGCGGTATCGATCCCGTGTCCGAGCGAACCGTATCCTCGATCGCCCAGTCGATGTTGGCCGGCGATCTCGCCTCGCTTCAGCCAGGCACACATCGCATCGTGCTGGGCAAAGTGCTCGCCTTTCAGCTCGCCATCGGCGTCGGCGACAGCGTGATCGCGATGGTGCCCACCGCGAATGCGGCGACCGGTGAGCTCGCGCCGCGCATCGAGCGCTTCACGGTTTCCGGGCTGTTCGAGGTGGGTCTGCAGGACCACGACAGCGTGCTCGCCCTCATCAGTCTCGATGACGCCCTGGCGTTGCAAGGGCAGGGGGCGGCCCCCAGCGGCCTGCGCCTGCGATTTGCGGATGTCTTCGCGGCGCCGCGGCTCGCGCGCGCAGCGGCACGCATGCTCGGTGGCGGGTTCACGGTGAGCGACTGGACGCAGGAGAACGCCACGTACTTTCGCGCAATCCGCATCGAGAAGACCATGATGACCCTGATCCTGCTGCTCATCGTGGCTGTCGCAGCCTTCAACATTGTGGCGGCCCTGGTGATGGTGGTGACCGACAAGCGTACCGACATCGCGATCCTGCGAACGCTCGGACTCAGGCCGCGCGCGGTGGTCGGCGTCTTCGTGACGCAGGGCGTGGTGATCGGGTGGGTGGGAACGGCGCTCGGACTTCTCCTCGGTGTGCTGCTCGCGCTCAACGTCGGCACGATCGCGCCGTGGCTCGAGCATACGTTCGGCTTTCACATCATGGATCCCGACGTCTACTACATCACGCAGATCCCCTCGGATCTGCAGGCGACGGATGTGGTCGTCATCGGCAGCGTCGCGTTGGTGCTCACGGTGCTCGCCACGCTCTATCCGGCACGGCGTGCGGCACAGACCGAGCCGGCCGAAGCGCTGCGGTACGAGTAGATGTTCTCCGGCTATGAATGGTACGTGGGCTCGCGCTACCTGCGCTCCGGTCACCGCAACCGTTTCATCTCCTTCATCTCGCTCATCTCGATCGCCGGCCTGATCCTCGGCGTGCTGGTGCTCATCGTGGTGCTGTCAGTGATGAATGGCTTCGAGCACGAGTTGCGTAACCGCATTCTCAGCATGACCCCGCATGGCACCATCATGGGGCTCGACGGGCGACTGGAGCCGTGGCGCGAGATTCAGCACCGCGTCGAGGCGATGCCCGAGGTCAAAGCCGCGGCACCCTACATCGAGGACCAGGGCATGCTGGTGAACGGGGCGCACGTGAGCGGCGCGCTGATTCGCGGCATCGAGCCCGCCGCAGAGCGGCGCGTCGGAAGCCTCGGTGCGCACCTGGTGGCCGGCTCGATGGAGGATCTCGTCGCGGGTCGCTACAACATCATCGTCGGCTCTGCGCTGGCGCACGAACTGGACCTGAAAGTCGGCGACTCCGTGATCGTCGTGGTCGCGCAGGGCAACGCAACGCCGATCGGGGTGTTGCCGCGCATGCGCCGCTTCACGGTGAGCGGCATGTTCTCGGCGGGCATGTACGAATTCGACCGGGGGATGGCGCTGGTATCCATGCAGGACGCGGCGCGCCTGTATCGGCTTGGCGATGCCGTGACCGGTGTGCGGCTCAGCCTCCAGGACCTGTTCCGTGCGCCTAGCGTCGTGCGCGACGTCGCGCTCGCGCTGGGAGGAGGGTTCTTCGTCAGCGACTGGACCCGCAAGCACGCGAATTTCTTCCGCTCCATCGAGATCACCAAGGGGATCCTGTTCGTGATCCTGCTGCTGATCATCGGCGTTGCGGCGTTCAACGTCGTATCGACCCTGGTGATGGTCGTGAAGGAGAAGCAGGCGGACATCGCCATCCTGCGCACGATCGGGTCCACTCCGCGCAGCATTCTCGGCATCTTCATGGTGCAGGGCGCGATCATCGGCGTCATCGGCACGCTCGGCGGCGTGCTGCTGGGCATCCTGCTGTCGGCAAACCTGGAGCGCCTGGTGCATGGCCTGGAACGGCTGCTCAATACGCACTTCCTCGATCCGAGCGTGTACTTCATGAGCGATCTGCCCGCCCTCGTCGAAACTGGCGATGTGCTGCGCATCGCCGGCACGGCGTTCGTGCTCTGCTGCCTGTCGACGCTCTATCCGGCCTGGCGCGCCGCGCGCACACAACCGGCGGAGGCCCTGCGGCATGAATGACACGCCTGCAGCCGCAGCCGTGTCCCAGGTGCTGAGCGCGCGCGGGCTCTGCAAGCACTTCCGCCAGGGCGATGTGACGCTCGAAGTCCTGAAGGGCGTGAATCTCGAGATCGGCCGCGGCGAGCGCGTCGCGATCATCGGCGTGTCCGGCTCAGGCAAGACGACGTTGCTGCAACTGCTGGGCGGCCTCGATCTGCCGACAGCGGGGCAGGTCTCGATCCAGGGTCACGCGATGAACTCGCTCTCCGATGCCGAGCGGGGTGAGCTGCGCAATCGCGCGATGGGCTTCGTCTACCAGTTCCATCATCTCCTGCCGGAGTTCAGCGCCCTGGAAAACGTCGCAATGCCGTTGCTGGTGAGGCGCATGCCTGCGGCGCAGGCACGTGACGCGGCGGCACAATTGCTCGCGCGCGTCGGATTGGGAGAGCGTTTGCGGCATCGGCCCGCGCAGCTGTCGGGCGGCGAGCGTCAACGCGCGGCCGTGGCGCGCGCGCTCGTCACACGACCGGCACTGGTGCTCGCGGACGAGCCGACGGGCAATCTCGATGGCCAGAATGCCGCGGCGGTATTCGAGCTGATGCTGGAGTTGAATCGCGAGCTGCAGACCAGTCTGGTGATCGTCACGCACGATCCGCGACTCGCCGGGCGCATGGACCGGGTGCTGGCGCTAGAGGGTGGGATTCTGCTCGATCGCAGCGGATTGCGCTCTTAACCGCGCCACGCGCCGCTGGTAACGATGCACGACATGCTGGCGCCACCAGATGGACATGCCCAGGTAGCCGAGCAACGCGGCCAGCGTGCCGCAGATCAGGCACCCGAGCAGGAACGGCTTCCACACTTCGGGCAGCGTCTCGCTGGCCCAGTCCCACGTCAGTGCAAAGTTGAACGGCTCGAGCTCGCTGCCGGTCAGCGCCGCTCCCACCCAATACGCGCCGAAGAACACCGGCACCACCGTGAATGGATTCACGACCAGCAGCGTCGCCAGCGACAACGGCAGGTTGGCACGAAGCAGGATCGCTGCGAGGGGTGCGAGCAGGAGATGGACCGGTAACGGAATGAAGCAAATGAACAGGCCGAGTGCTACGGCGCGCATCACGCTGCGCCGATGCAGGCTCCAGTAGGCGCGGTTACCGAGCGCGCCGCGAAACGGACGCAGGTACCAGCGCCTGGCCAGTGAGCCTCGGTCGGGCAGGAGCCTCTTCAGGAATGAGCGCGGCATGATCGGGGGGCGAACTGTAGCAGCGCGCAAGGAAGCATGGTACCCCGGCACGCACTTGCATTTCTGCTCGGAATCCTGTGCGTCGAGTGCTGCGGCGGGCTGGATATCGTCACGCGTCTTGTGCCATGGCTCGTGGCCGGCGCCGCGATCGCGTGGCTCCTCGGCACGAAGATCACGGCGAGTTGGACCGCGGGAGTTCTCTGGGCACTCGTGCGTGCCTGCGTGCTGCTGAACCAGCAGCTCCCGCCGACACTCGAGGGTACTGACTGGCTGGTGCGCGGCGACGTGATCTCGATTCCCGCTGCGCAGAACCGGCAGGTGAGATTCGACTTCGCGCCCGAACCCCAGCCGGGTTTGCCCGGCAGGCTGCAACTCAGCTGGTTCGACACATCCATCACGCCACAGGCAACGGAACATTGGCAGTTGCGTGTGCGACTGCGCGTGCCGCGCGGCTTTGCGAATCCCGGCGGCTTCGACTACGAGGGAGCCCTCTTTCGTTCCGGCGTCGGCGCCACCGGCTATGTGCGCACGTCGGAGGACAACCACTACCTCAGTGAGCGCTGGCGCGACTATCCGATCCTGGCGCTGCGCGCCGCCATTGCGCGGCGCATCGGTGATGCGCTCAGGGATGACACCGCCAGCGGCATCGTCGCGGGTCTCGCGGTCGGGGCCACCGAACAGATCACGACCGATCAATGGCAGGTCTTCACGGCGACGGGTACCACGCACCTGATCGCCATCTCTGGTCTGCACGTGACCATGGTGGCTGCGATCGTGATGCTCCTGGTGCGCCGTCTCTGGCGCTGGCCCGCGACGCGGGTGCCACTCACCTGCCAGGCAGATGTCGCTGCACTCGCTGGCGCGCTGGCGGCTGCGGCCTACGCGCTCCTGGCCGGCTTCTCGGTGCCCACGCAACGAACCCTCGCAATGCTGATCGTGGGTCTCGCGTCGCAATGCCTGCGGCGCGCCCAGCCCGCATCGCACGTGCTGTCGCTCGCGCTGTTTGCCGTGCTGTTGCTCGATCCGCACGCGGCATTATCGGCAGGATTCTGGCTGTCGTTTGTCGCGGTCGCCGTCATCCTCGCGCTGCTGGGCGGCTCCGAGGCACGCCCCCATCCGCTGCGGGCGTTTCTCGCGACCCAACGCGTCGTTTCGCTGGCGTTGCTGCCCGCGACGTTGCTGCTGTTCGGAACCGTGTCATTGATTGCGCCTATCGCGAACTTGGTGGCGATTCCCGCGTTCAGTGGTGTCCTCGTACCCCTGACGCTGCTCGGAACGCTGTTGCTCGGGTGTGCGCCGGCGCTCGCGAAGTGGCTGTTTGCACTGGATGGCTGGTGCGTCCACCTCCTTTGGGCGCTGCTCGAACGCGCGGCGAGTATTCCATCGGCTCTCGTGCATCTTCCGGCGCCAACCACCCTGGGCTGGTTGCTACTGGTCTTTGCCGTGCTCGTGGCGCTTTGTCCGCTGCCGTGGGGCGCGCGCTGGCCGCCGCTCCTGCTCGTCCCCGTGCTGATCGCGAGCCCATCGCGCATGAGTGCCGGAGACTTCACGCTCACGGTCCTGGATGTCGGGCAAGGGCTTGCAGCCGTGGTGCGCACACGCTCGCACGTGCTGCTCTTCGATGCGGGTCCCCGATTTCGCAACACTCGCTCCGCGGGCGAGCTTGCGGTCGTCCCATATCTCGGCCACGTCGGCGTGCGGCACATCGATCTGCTCGTCATCAGCCACGCGGATGCAGATCACTCGGGCGGGGTGTCCGCGGTCGAGCGCCTGGTATCGACGCGCGAGATCCGGCTCGGCGGTCACGTGGCCGGGCTGCTCGCGCCCGCAGCGGATTGCACGCGCGGCGAGGCGTGGACCTGGGACGACGTGCACTTCGAGTTCCTGAGCCCGGGCGGATCCGAGAGGTGGAGCAGGAACGATGGCTCATGCGTGCTCGAGATTTCCAACGCCACGTCGCGCGCCTTGCTGACAGGCGACATCGAAGCGGGCAGCGAACAGAGGATCGCCGCGCTCGGCTTGTGGTCCACGGTGGATGCAATCGTCGTTCCGCACCACGGCAGCGCGAGCTCGTCCTCGGCCGCGCTCGTCGATGCAGTCGCGGCGCGCTACGCCATCGTCTCCGCGGGCGCGCACAACCGCTGGCATTTTCCGCACGCGGCGGTCGTGGCGCGCTGGTGCCGTGCGGGCGCCGAAGTCATCAACACCGCCGACTGGGGTGCCATCACGCTCGAGTTCGCAGCACATTCCGGCCTGCGAGAGGCGCGCTCGCAGCGACTCGAGCGGCCGCACTACTGGAGCCCGGTCACGCCTCGTGCGGGGCGTTCGCTGTGCGCTGAGGTTCCCGCCCCCGGTACCTGACAAATCAACTGTTTATGCACATCCCTTGATGCAGTATGATCGGCCGCCGTCGCGGTGCAGAAAGTGGCTTCGATGCATGTGGGAAATCATTCAAGCAGGCGGGCCCATGATGTGGCCCATCATTGCGTGCTCGATCATGGCGGCCGCCATCGTGCTCGAGCGCCTGTGGACCTTGCAGCAGAAGCGCGTACTGCCACGCGAGCTCACCGAGCAGGTCTGGCGCTGGGTTCAGAATAACCAGGTCAACGACAAGCTGATCTCTGCCCTCGAGCAGAATTCTCCGCTCGGCCGCGTGTTGGCGGTGGGCCTCGCCAACCGGCATCGCACGCGCGAGATCATGATGGAACGGCTCGAGGACGCGGGGCGGCACGTGGTGCACGAGCTGGAGCGCTTCCTGAATACGCTCGGCACGATCGCTTCGATTTCGCCGCTGCTGGGATTGCTGGGCACCGTCACCGGCATCATCCGCGCCTTCAACGCCATCTCGATCGAGGGCACGGGAGACCCGCGCATCCTCTCCGGCGGTATCGGCGAAGCGCTCATCGCGACCGCCGCGGGATTGTGCGTCGCCATTCCTTCGCTGTTCGCATATCGCATCCTGCGCGGCCGGGTCAATCGCATCGTCATCCAGATGGAAAAGGAGGCGATGAAGCTGATCGATGCCATGGAGGGAGCGGGAGTTCGCAGCATGGGCGCGAGCATCGCGCGCGCCACCGGGACCTCATGAATCTCAGTCGCGGCAGCGAGTCACAGGGCATCAACGAGCCGGAGATCAACGTCGTATCGCTGATCGACGTCGTGCTGCTGCTGGTGGTGTTCTTCATGGTGTCGAGCACCTTCGTCGAAGAGGGCCGCATCAAGGTGCAGCTGCCGCAGGCGAGCTCCGTGCCGGTCAACCAGACCGTCGTCGATCCGATTGTTGTGACGGTCACTGCCCAGGGCGCCTATCGCGTCAACGAGCGCAGCCTCATCAACAACAGCCCGCAGACCCTGCGCGCGGCGGTTCTGCGGCTCGCCGGCGAGCGGCGCAAGGTTCCGATCACGATTCGAGCGGACGCTCGCGCCACGCATCAATCGGTGGTCACGGCCATGGATGTCGTCGGCCGGCTCGGCTTCTCACAGATCAACATCGCCACGTTGAACGAGCAGCAGGGCGGTGGTGCGCCTTGACCGCGCCGGCGCTCGCTGACGACGCCCTTCGCATCTACAAGCGTCTCTTGCGCTACGCCGCCCCGCATTGGGGCATGTTCCTGATCGGCGTGGTCGGCATGGCGCTGTTCGCGGCGAGCGATGCCTCTCTCGCGTATCTGACGACCAAGTTCCTGCAGGGCGCCTTCGTCAAGCCGAATCCGGAGATTCTCGT
>DATBIF010000177.1:0-7759 GCA_036557045.1 Steroidobacteraceae bacterium | reverse complement strand
CACGGTCGTTGACGCCCCAGGCGCGAGGGGGCCGACAGGACTCAGCGACGCAGGACACCCTGTGGCGTCAAGAGTGCACGCCGCGCTCAGGTTGTAGGTGTTGTACACGTTTCCGGTGTTCGTCACGGTGAATGGATACGTGTACGCACCTGGCTCGACGGAGGGCGAGCCGCCGGCCAGCGAGACCCCGACGCGGTGATCGTTTAGCACCACCGCGACCTCTCCCTGACTCGAGGTGCCGCTCGCCGACGCCGTCAGGCGCACCTTGCCGGAATCCCCGGGCTGCAGCGTGTTGAACGTTACCGTGACCTGCTGCGACGAGAGCGAGTTGACACTGACACTCGCCGGCGCGGCGCAGTTGCTCAGGCCCGCCCCGCCATCAAGGAGGCTTGTCGAGCAGGTCGCGCTGAGCGAGTAGGTCGCGTTGAGGTTGCCCCCGTTGGACACGGTGAACGTGTAGGCCCCGCTCGTGTTCCCCTCCGCATTGATGGCCGCTGAGTTGGGACTCACGCCCACGGTGTACGTCCCCGTGGTGACATTGGCCGAACCGTTGGCGCTCGTCCCGTGCGCGTCGTCGTTCGCCAAGAGTTGCACCGCAAAGGCTGAACCGTACGTGGCAACGTCCACGTCCACCTCAACGTTCGCCGCGCCACCGGCACCCACAGTGACCGACGACGGGACCGAACACCCCACCGTCCCGAGAAGCCCACAGCGTGCAGCCAGCGAATACTCGACCATTGACGATCCGGTGTTCGTGACCGTGAAAAACACCGGCGCCGTGGCCGTTCCCGGTGGAATCACCGGTGAAGCCTCGAGCGGCCTGACCGTCACACCATAGGTGTTGTTGACGTTCACATTGATCCACCCACTGTCCTTCGCCGGTCCATCGGTCTGGGTGGCCATCAGTTGCACGACGCCCGTGCTTCCGGGAGCCCCGGCGGTGTAGGTCACCGTTACCGGACTGGGTTGAGTCTGGGATGCGGGTAATGAGAGAAGCGTCGCTGACGGCGGGCACGGGATCCCGAAACAATTCGCGCTTATTGCCACTGAAGCAGGCTGATTTCCAGTATTCTTAACAAAGAACGTCTGTGATTGCGTGCCCGACGCGACGGGCACTACCTGAGCGTCCGGCTTGACGTCAAGCCCATAAGTCGGAGCGGGCGGATCGTACACGACCTTGGTAGTCGCATTGGTGCAAGCAGTCCCCTCGCACGCCGTTACCACGATAGTGTTGAGACCGGGCGACAACGTGGCATGGATCACCCAGGCCGCGGCCAGCGAACCACCACACCAAGGTGGGGTCACGCCCTCGTCGAAGGCGTCGAACGTGGATCCGCCATTGACCACTGCCCACGGCGGCTCTACCCACGTATCCGAGCAGGTGTAAATCGTGAGATTGTACAACGAGCTAGTAACGTGCGTCGGCGCACTCGGTGGCGAGTATGGATCGAGTTGCACCGTTGGCGGCGTCTGCGCGACTGCATTGTGAACCGGAAAGCACAACGCCAGCGCAAGGAGCCACGGCGCCGAGCGCGCTGCCATCACGAGGAATGAAGACAGCGGGTCGCACAGGATCCTGCTGCCACGGGAGCGGGACAGCAGCCAGCGAACGTCTGTCAGGTGAGACTGGCGCTTGAGCATGGGGGGCGCGGTAGGCGAAAGGGGCTAACACGAGCGACTCGACCGCGCAGACGGCACGCGGCGCCTCCATTGCCAAAGCAAGCGCGAGACCCAACCGGAAGTTTCTACTAACTATTTACCGCACAGTACTTTGCCTATTCCGCTCTCGTGTTTTACACGAAGCTGGTCGTGTCGCACGAGACGTGAAGCGTTGTCGCCTGAGACAGCGTCCAACGCAAAAAAAGTCGCAGCGGAGGCCCATGCCCTCCGCTGCGACGGCCTGCATTCGCGCACTTCCTCTTCAGTCGCGCGATCCAACCGCGATCATTCTAAGATCGTCGGATCTCCCATCACGCGCCCGCGGCTCAAATACCGATGGACGGTTTGCCGTGAGACGCCCAATGCACGTGCCGCGCGTGTTACGGAGCCGGCGGCATCAACGACTTGCTGGACCCGCTCGGGAGTGAGCCTTGCATTGCTTCCGTCGCTCGGTACTACGGTGAGACACATTTCCCCCAAATGCGCAGCGGTGAGCACTGGAGCTCCCTCCGCATCGACGAGCAGGCGCTGGATCGTCGCATCCAGCTGGCGGAGATTGTTCGGCCACTCCGCTTGCGTGAGTAGCTCGATTAGCCCGCTATCTACCGCGGGCGGCTCGTTGTTATAGCCATAGAGCGGCGCCCGCAGAGAGATGAAGTGTGCGACGAGGTCGGGGATTTCCTCGGCGCGCTCCCGCAATGCCGGCAGCCGAATGCGGAAAGCGGAGAGCCGCGGCACCAGATCGGGAACGAAGTCCCCACTCGCTGCGAGACCATCGAGCGAAAGGTTCGTGGCGGCAATGAGTCGCACGTCCACCCGCACGGACCGGTCGGACCCGACCGGCCAAATCTCCCGATACTCGACGGCGTGGAGCAGTTTCGCCTGCAAGCGCAGCGATGCCTTGCCGATTTCATCGAGGAAGAGCGTCCCTCCGCTTGCCGATACGAACCTTCCCGGCCGATGTTGCCGCGCGTCGGTGTATGCGCCGCGCACGTGTCCGAATAGTTCGCTCGGCGCCAGATTGTCGTCGAGCGTCGGAAGCACCACGGTTTCGAACGGCTTCGAGGCGCGCGGAGAGTAATCGTGCAGATGCCTTGCAAAGAAACTCTTGCCGGTACCCGATTCTCCTTCGAGCAACACGAGCGCGTTGTCGTACCGAGCATAACGCTTTAGCTGCCTGACGGTTTCCTGAAAGATCCGACTTCGCCCGACGAAGTACGGAGCTTGAGCGGCTCGGTATGGGGTGAGAGGGCGCGCCAGGGGCGAGAGTAATGATGACGCGGAGTCGCGCGCAGACGGAGAACCGGACATGAGCAAGAGGGGGAGGGAGAGGCAGTCTGCTCTCGTCCAATGCCACGTCGCATAGACGACGCAATAATGAATGCTGATGGCTCAGAACGCTAGGAGCCGAAAATGTTATTAGGAGACGTCAAAGAACGGATACGAACGCAATTATTCGGAGACTCTCATCTGACAGCATTTGCGTCAAACCCACCAATTCGCCGTGCTCGATCAGATTCTTCGTGCCACGTGCGCCGTGTGTGACAGCTCATAGCGCGGTCGCGGGCTCAGAATCGAAGTGGGTCCACGGCTCTGCCGGCGATGCGGATCTCGTAGTGCAAGTGCGGACCCGTGGAAAGCCCGGAGTTCCCAACCTCGCCGAGAAGTTGCCCCCGCACGACCGTTTGATGTGCCTGGACGTGTACCCGCGATAAATGGCCGTACCGCGTCGTGATCGCACCTGCGTGGTCAACCTCGACGCTCAAACCGTAGCTAGGGCTAACCGCAATCGTGCGAACTACACCTGCGGCCGGAGCAATGACGGGCGCCCCCATCGATGCTGCGATGTCGATGCCGTCGTGCGGCCGTGTGACGTGTAGAAGTGGATGGTATCTCTCTCCGGAGAAATCGCTCGAGACCCGACCGGAAGTCGGGAGGATTGAGGGTATGCTCATGAGTTGGTCCAGAACTCGCGCGAGCGAGTCCGACAAGGCATCGAAGGAGGTCGATACCGTCGAGTCATCCTGAAGTCCTTCAGGTAGCCCATGTACAGGAGCAGAGCGGGCGCGGAGTCCGGTGGCGACCAGCGCGGCCAAGATCAGGAGGATGCCAGCGACGATGCGCAGCATCAGGGAATCTTCTCCGCCTTCTTTCGCATCGATTCTGTCAACCGATCGACGTCTGCGTCGGTGGCGATCACGCGTGCCGTGAGAAAAACGAAGAGCTCCGTGTTCGACTCCCGTCGCGAAACGTTGCCGAAGAGCGCTCCGAGCCATGGAATGCTCGAGAGGAGCGGTATGCCGCCCTGACGATGGTCCTTCTGACTGTCGCTGAGTCCACCGAGAGCGATGGTCTGACCATCCTTGATGAGCAGCTTCGTCTCCACCGATCGTGATGAGATGACCGGTGCGCCGAAGGCCTGTTCGGTAGTTGCCGCATTTACTTCCTGCGTCACCTGGAGCGCCACGTAGCCGTCGGAGCTGATGGTGGGGACCACCCGCAACCGCGTGCCGACGTCGCGATATTGGACCACTTGGTCGCGCGCGCTGTTATCCGTCGCGAGAACCCGCGCCACCTGCACGAACGGGCGCTGGCTGCCGACATTGATCTCCGCCTCCTCGTTGTTGGCGGCGAGCAGTACGGGGCGGCTCAGAATGTTGACGTCGCCGCGCTCGGCAGCCGCGGTGATGCCGGCCCTCGCGTCCAGGTTGCCCCCAATGCCCAGTACCTTCATCACGAAGTCGCCGACGCTCCCGCTCGTGTTCTGTCCTTGCACCAGCGTTCCAGGATGGTGCGGCACGTTGGTGGGTGGTACTTCGAAATCGGCGCCAAGGTTGAGCGAACGATCCTTGCGGACCTCAGCGATTATCACCTGGATGAGCACCTGGAGCGGGCGTACGTCGATGTCCTCGACCGCGGCCTTGATGAGTGCGAAATCGGCACATGTGGCGCGAATTAGAAGACTGTTCGCGCGCGGATCGGGGACGATGGTCATCTCGCTCGTGAGCGCGGCGCCACGGCTTGCAACGATGGGCCCTCCGGCAGGCTGGCCGCCGGGCTGCGGCATCCCGGGTGGAACCTGTTGCGCCTGGAGATCGCGTGAGAGCATGCCGGTGCGCGTCCCAAGTTCGCCTAACGAGTTCCCCCTCCCGTATAGCGCGTTCACCGTGGCTGCGACGTCGCTGGCTCGCGCGTGCCGCAGGCGAATCACGAAAAGCTGAAGGGGTCCCCCCTGTTGCTGCGGTTGAGTGTTCTGTTGGGGCGGGGGCGGAGGCGGAGTCGCAGGCTTGGGCTGCTCCTTGGGCTGCACTCGGTACACGCCGCCACTGCTGTCGGCAACAAGCGACAGGTTCTGGCTTTCGAGAACGCTGCGCAGCAGCCGCGCCACATCGCCGCGCGCAATAGGCTGCGGTGTCTCGACACTGACACGCACGCTCGGAACGTTTCCGAGCACCACCGGTCGGTCGAGGTAGATGGAGACCGCCTGTACGACGGTTCGGATGTCGGCGTCCAGCAAATGGAGCGTTACGCTGTCGCTGCGCGCCCCCGCCACTCCGCGCTGCGCGTGTGCGGCACGAGGCACTAGCGGCAGGATGGCCAAACCCAGCGCAAGCGCCGACGTACTTAGCCCCTGAAAGCGCGCATGGAGGAAAGGCATGAGGCGCTCTATCGGGAACGCGTCACGGTTAATCGCCACGTCGTGTCGGCTCCCTTGATGATGACGGTGTCGCGCCCGATGGCGCGCACCAACAGTGCTGCGACGGTATCGCCCTGACGAAGCAGCGTGCCGCCGTCGTGTCCGGGAATGCCTTCGATGATCGCGCGCCATGGCGGTCCACCGACAATGCCGCGCAGCACAAGGTTCGGCCGGGGCGCGCGGATAATTGGGGGCGGCACCATGCCTTCGCGTGCAGGCGCGTATGCGACACTCGCCGGCTGCCGCGAGAGGCGAAAGGGGTCGTTCGCGACCGTGTATGCCACGGAACCGTCGATGGAATCCGCAGCGAAACGACGTGGCTCGGCCCAAGCGGCGGGCAGTGGCTGCGGTACGACGAGGGAACTCTTACTCACGGCGCGAACACCCGCTGCGGCAACCGCTACCCCGATCAGCGCGATGCTCCATAGCGCACCGTCGATCACGACTCCCTTCACTGCCGGCTCCGGGCTGACTGCGCAGCGTTCGCGCCACTCTTCGAGGCGCGGCGCGGCGCGAGCATCAGGGCTTGCACGTCAACCTCGACGTGCAGTGCTTCGGCGCGCTCCGGCGCTGCCGCCGGCTCCGGCTGCGAGATGGACAGCTCGCGCACTGCGATCAGCGTCGGACCGCGCTCGAGCGCGCGCAGGAATGCCATAACCCCGCGCACGTCGCCGGTAATCTCGGCGCGGACGTCCACGCGACCGAAGACGCCGCGCGCCATTGTGTCCGGGCGTATTTGTACAGGTCCAAGGCGCACGCTGGACTCCGTTGCCGCAGCGGCGACCAGCGAGGCGAGGGTGGCGGCCCCCATCGCCGGCGTGTCGCCGCGCAGGAGGAGCGGCGCGAGCCCGATGAAGCGCTGCTGCCGCGCGGCCAGCGAGTCGCGCAGCAGCCCGCCGCGCGCGACACTCGCGCGCGCACGCGCTTCCGCCTGGAGGATCTCCGCTGCGGCTTGGCGTTCCTCTGCGTCCCAGCGCCGCCATGCGGGAAGACCGAGACCCACCGCGAGGATCAGCGCCATCACGCCAGCACCGACGGCTAGCACGCGGCGGTCGTAGTTGGCTGTTCTTGTGCTAATCACCGTCGCCTCGCGGCAGTTGCTGGAACCGCCGACGGCGCGGCCCAGCGATATCGAATGGTGACGCGATCCACCTCCGTGCTCCCTGCCACTTCGCGCGTCACGGGTCCAACGAACGTGGGCGTAGTGATAGCCGACACGCGCTCTAGTCGCCCGAGGAGAAGCGCCGCGCGCGGAGCAAGGGCCACGAGCGTTCCTCCTGCGCTGTCGGTGCGTAGCGCGACGAGTGCGGCCCCCGTCGGCAGCGCTCGCGCGAGATCGCGCACCAGCAGGGTCGCCGAGCGGCGGTCACGGTCGAACGCAGCCACCTCACCGAGCGCGTCGGAGACGCGCGCAAGGTCTGCCTGCGCCGTGGCTGCGGCGTCCCGCTGCCGCGCCAGCGCGGCGAGTGCGGCGGAGGCGCGTGCCGCCGTTCGGCGCGCTACGAGCGCTGGGGCGAGGAGTGCGGCGGCGACTCCCGCCGCGCAGACCACGGCTGCAACCGCAAGGCGCCAACGCAACACTGGCGCAGCGCTCGCAACACGCGTTGGCCGGTACGCGAGCGGGTCGCGAATCGAGGCCGCGGCTGCGCCGTACGCGTCGGCGAAACGCCACCCATCGGTGCCAAGCGAGCCGAGCGCCGGAATGGGCTCCGGGCTCACCGCAGCCGCGTTGCACTCAGTGCCCTCGATCCTCCGCCGAATCACACCGATGGTGTTGCCATTCATGATAAGCTGCGCGCGTACGTCGCCATCGAGCCACGTATGCGTGTCGCCTCTGAGCGCGAGTGGCAGCACGCACATGGTCGGCAGCACGGCGGCCAACCGCAGGCCACGCGCGCGGCACGCGCTCTCCAGCGCGGAAACAACCGGTTTTTCGATCGCTGCGGCCCAGCCCTCCCCATTGGGTGTTCCGTCCTTGCGTACACCGGTTGTGATCAGCGGCACCCCGTTGCGTAGGAAGAAGCGGCCGGCGCTCTCGGCGACCACGCGCGCAAGCGCTGCGTTGCCGGTGATGAGTGGCAGTCCCTCGAGGCGTCGGAGCTGTGCGTGAGCCGGGCCAACTGCAGCGACGACGCGAGGTCGCGGCCATCGGCCGAGGGGCGCGCCGGCGATCACTTCCGAGACCGTGGTGCCGATCGTTCTACCGTCTAGAGACAACTCGGCCGCCCACTGCACGCGCCCATCGCGGACGACGACAGCGCGCACACCGTTGCTGGAGAGGCCGAGGCCGAGGCGCACGTTCACGGCCAGGTCCGATGCCGGAGAATAGCGATCCGGGCGCCGGCGCGGGCGAGACGCACCTCTACGAACGCCACTGCGGGCGAGTCGCCGTCGCGCGCGTCG
>DATBIF010000176.1:0-7732 GCA_036557045.1 Steroidobacteraceae bacterium | reverse complement strand
GATGAGCACGTGCGGGCGGCGCTGCTTGATCCGGCGCCATTCGCCGAGCAGCGAGAACACCTTCTCCTGTGCCTTCTCGCGCACTGAGCAGGTGTTGACGAGCAGTACGTCGGCGCAGGCCGGATCGTCCGTGGGTTCGAGGCCTTCGACGCTGCGCAGGACATCTGCCATGCGCGCAGAGTCGTACTCATTCATCTGGCAACCGAAGGTCTTGACGAATAGCCGGCCGGGCATCGAGTGCTCGCTGGGAAGGGGGCGGAGAGGTTAGCGGTTTAGTGTGAATAATTGAAGCATGGTGTTGGCGCGCTCCTGGGCCGATGGACCGGAACTATCCTCAGCTAAATCAATTAATTGAGATTTGGCAGGCGCACTGCCAGGGGCGCGGCGCTCCAGGCGCGCATTGCCCCCGGTCGCCAGGGGGATGCAGTGCACTGGATTTGACATAAGACGCGACCCACCTCTCATCCGGACCCATCCGGAACAAAATGTTTTTGAGAGTGATTCGCATTTACCGTAGTATTCGAGACAGCCTGCAACCCGCAAAGCCCATGAAGCAACAGCCTCAGAACACGCCCCAGCGACTGACCGAAATGGCGGTCGACGAGGTCGGCTACGTGGCCGCCGTGGAGCCCCCGCACCACTCGGCTGGAGCGGCGCTCCGCGATCGCCTCTCGGAGCTCGGGTTCTTCGTTGGCGAGCGCCTGCGAGTCGTGGCCCGCGGACCGTTTGGAGGCGAGCCCATCGCGGTACGCGTCGGAACTTCCACTTTCGCTCTGCGCCGACACGAGGCTCACTGCGTCCGCATCGACGCGACGCTCCCGGAGACGGATCAAGCGCCATGACGTCCATCGCCGCCGCGTCGACGAGCCCGCTCGTCGCGCTTGTCGGCAATCCCAACTGTGGCAAGACGGCGCTCTTCAACCTGCTGACTGGCAGCCGCCAGAAGATCGCCAACTACGCCGGAGTCACCGTCGAGCGCAAAGAAGGCACCTTGCGTGCCTCCAACGGGCAGAGCATCCGCGTGCTCGATCTGCCCGGCTCGTACAGTCTCAGTCCCCAGAGCATGGACGAACAGGTCGTGTGCGATGTCCTGTTCGGCCGCCGCCCCGGCGAGCCCGCTCCCGACCTCCTGGTCGCAGTGGTCGATGCGACGAACCTGCGCCAGCACCTGCGCCTGGTGCTGGGACTGAAGCGGCTCGGGCGTCCGCTCATCATCGCGCTCAACATGGTGGACCTGGCGCGCCGGCGGGGACTCACGATCGATTCGGTGGCGCTCGCGCGTGAGCTGGGTGTGCCGGTCGTGGAGACCGTCGCGGTACGCGCCGACGGCAGTCGCGATCTTGCGGCGCGGCTCGAGCGTGAGTTGCAGGCGCTGCCGCCGCTGATGCCGCTGGCTGCGGGCGCAGGGCAGTCCAACACGCTGGCCGATCATCGCGAAGTGCAGCGCATTCTCACCGCCATCGGCGCCGAGCGCGACGCATCCATGACCTTCAGCGATCGCATCGATCGCGTGCTCCTGCATCCGGTGCTCGGCCTCGCGATTCTCGCGGGCGTGCTGTTCCTGATCTTCCAGGCGGTATTCAGCTGGGCGAAGCCGGTGATGGATGGCATCGACGCGGGCGTCAGTCATATCGGCACCTGGCTGGCGGCGACGCTCCCGGCCGGGCCTTTGCGGAGCCTCCTGGTCGACGGGGTGATCGCGGGCGTGGGCAGTGTGCTCGTGTTCCTGCCGCAGATCGTGATCCTCTTCTTCTTCATTCTCCTGCTCGAGGATTCCGGCTACCTGCCACGTGCGGCGTTTCTGCTCGATCGACTGATGGGAGGCGTGGGCCTCTCAGGCCGGTCGTTCATTCCGCTGCTGTCGAGCTTCGCCTGCGCGATCCCGGGCATCATGGCGACGCGCACCATTCCCAGTGCGCGCGACCGGCTGGTCACGATCATGGTCGCGCCCCTCATGACTTGCTCGGCGCGGCTTCCGGTTTACGCGCTCCTGATCGCGGCCTTCATTCCGGCCATGACGGTCGGCCGATTCTTCCAACTGCAGGGACTCGTGCTGTTCGCGCTCTACGTGGCCGGCGTCGCGGGTGCGATGCTGGTCGCCTGGCTGCTGAAGGTGGCCAGCTCACGGCGCCATGTGCAGACGTTGCAGATGGAGTTGCCTGCCTATCACTGGCCGAGCCTCAGGAACCTGCGCATCGGCCTGTGGCAGCGTGTCGAGATTTTCCTGACGCGGGTCGGAACGATCATCCTGTCGCTGATGGTGCTGTTGTGGTTCCTCAGCACGTTTCCCGCGCCGCCGCCGGGTGCGTCGGGCCCCGCGATCGAGTACAGCATCGCGGGACGGCTGGGGGCGGGCCTCGCGGTAATCTTTGGCCCGATCGGCTTCAACTGGAAGATCTGCATCGCGCTCGTCGTGGGACTTGCCGCGCGCGAAGTGGCCGTCGGAGCGCTCGGCACCGTGTACGCGCTCTCGGTCGCACAACGGGACGTCGCCGGCGACCTCATCCCGATGATCTCTTCGGAGTGGGGTATGGCAACCGCACTCGCCCTGCTCGCCTGGTATGTGTTCGCGCCGCAGTGCCTGTCGACGCTCGCCGTCGTCCGGCGCGAGACGAACTCGTGGCGCTACCCACTGATCATGGCAGGGTATATGTTCCTGCTGGCATATCTGGCCGCCGGCGTGACGTTCCACGTCGCCCGCGCGCTGGGGGCGTAAT
Source organism: Steroidobacteraceae bacterium (assembly GCA_036557045.1). Taxonomy (GTDB): domain Bacteria; phylum Pseudomonadota; class Gammaproteobacteria; order Steroidobacterales; family Steroidobacteraceae; genus DATBVX01. Next base: position 5,015 of record DATBIF010000176.1, on the reverse strand, counting down.
GGCTCACTGGATTCAGGTCCTCCTGGTTGCCATAGCCGTGCTCGCGAGCGCGTGCTACGCAGCCTACGTGCTGATGCCCTCAGGCTGGCGCGCGGGTGTCGACGCGATGCTCGATCGATGGCTGCCGGAGAGCTTGCGCCGGCGGCGCGCGTCGCGGCTCTCGGGATGCGCCGGCTGCTCCAATAATCCCGCCGCGCCGCGTTCGGAAACACGCGTGCAGGTGCATCACATCGGGCGGCGCAGCTGAACCGCGCCGTCCCTCGAAAGTCAGTAAGGCGGCTTGCGATAGAGGTGCACGAAGCGATCCGTTTTTCCGCGGATCGACTTGTCGAACACGATCTTGGTCCGGTCGTCCGCCGGGTTGCGCAGCTTGTCGTAATGCCCTTCGTACACGAAGCCGTGCCTCGTGATGTCCTTGATGGCGAAGTCCTCGTCGATGCGATGCAGCTCGAGCGCCACGCTCGCGCCAGCTCCCGCCTTCGCCGCGTGGTCCACGATCAGGAAGGCGCCGCCCGGCTTGAGCGCCTGATAGATCTGGTCGAGGAAATGGACCTCGTCGATCCTCGGCCAGCCGTGGAGCGGATCGGCGTAGAAGAGATCGTGATATGACATCACGATGGTCGCGGCATCGAGCGTTCCCGTCCCCAGCTGCAAGTCGCAGCTCTCGACGACCATGCGCTTGACGTTCGGCAGGCGCCCCTCCTGGCTGAAGCGCGCCTTGATGTTGTCCTTGTCGTAGTCCTCGTACGGCACGTTGTTGACCATCAGCACTTCGCCCTTCGCGCCGACGACGTAGCTGATGAGCTCGCTGTAGTAACCCCCGCCGGCAAAGATGTCGGCGACACGCATGCCGGGCCTGAAACCGGCAAAAGCCATGACCTCAGCGGGACGGTCGCGCGCATCGCGCTCCAGATCCTTGTCGCTGCGGCCGGCATGTGCCACCGCCTGGTCGTAGACCGCGGTGTCGGAAGCGGCACTGGAGCCCGAAGCAGTGACGATCAGAACCGAAGCCAGCAGTGCGCGCATGGGCAACTCCGTGGGGCCACCCTAGAAAGGAATGTCGTCGTCGAACTCGACGTCGCGCTCGGCTCCGCCCGCCGCCGGCTCGGTGGCGCCAGTGCGCGCCGGCCGTGACTCTCCGCCGCCTGCGCCCGCGCCCGCGCCTGCTCCGCCGCCGCGGCCGCCGAGCATCTGCATCTCGCCGGCGATGATCTCGGTGGAGTAGCGATCGTTGCCCTGCTTGTCCTGCCACTTGCGGGTCCGCAACCGGCCCTCGATGTAGACCTGCGAACCCTTGCGCAGGTATTCACCGGCCACCTCCGCGAGGCGGCCGAACAGCGCCACGTTGTGCCATTCGGTGCGCTCCTGCCATTCGTTGGTCTGCTTGTCCTTGTACGACTCCGAGGTCGCCACGCGCAGGTTCGCCACCGAAGTGCCGCTCGGCATCGATTTCGTTTCGGGATCGGCACCGAGATGCCCGATCAGGATGACCTTGTTGACGCCGCGTGCCATGAGAGCCTCCAGCAGGTTGGGCAGAGCGTGGGAGCCGCCGCTCCGGCGCGACCGGCGTCGCGGCCAAGCGGCCCACGAAGGGCGGGTATTCTATGCGCCGGCCCGCGGGGATGCATCAGCAACCGTTGCGGAAATCTTGAGAAACGGCGCCCCGGCCCTGAAATCCCGGGCACGCGGGGCTTTGCACCGAACTTGACGCCGCGCGTATAGTACTTGGCTGGCATTTTTCACTGCGATTCCCGATGTCTGTCATCCGCATCCGCGGCGCACGCACCCACAATCTCAAGAACCTCGACATCGATCTGCCGCGCGACCGGCTGATCGTGTTCACGGGGCTCTCCGGATCGGGAAAGTCTTCGCTCGCCTTCGACACGATTTACGCCGAGGGCCAGCGCCGCTACGTGGAATCGCTGTCGGCCTACGCGCGGCAGTTCCTCTCGATGATGGAGAAGCCCGACGTCGATACGATCGAAGGTCTCTCCCCTGCCATCGCGATCGAGCAGAAATCCGCCTCGCACAACCCGCGTTCCACCGTGGGCACGGTCACCGAGATCTACGACTACCTGCGGCTGCTGTACGCACGCGCCGGCATTCCGCATTGCCCGGATCACGGCCAGGAGCTCGCTGCGCAGACCGTGAGCCAGATGGTGGACCAGGTGCTGCGCATTCCAGCGGGCACCGCGTTACTGCTGCTCGCACCGGTGGTGGTCGAGCGCAAGGGTGAGCATCTCGAGATCATCGAGGAGCTGCGCGGCCAGGGCTTCGTGCGCGCGCGCATCGACGGCAAGGTGGCCGAGCTCGACGATCCTCCCAGGCTCGATCCGCGGCGCAAGCACAGCATCGAGGTGGTGATCGACCGCTTCAAGGTGCGCGAGGACCTCGCGCAGCGCCTGGCGGAATCGTTCGAGACTGCGCTCAACGTCGGCGATGGCGTGGCGCGCATTGCGTGGATGGAAGAGCCGGGCCGCGAAGAGCTGGTGTTCTCGGATCGCATGGCCTGCTCGATCTGCGGTTACAGCCTCTCCGAGCTCGAGCCCAGGCTGTTTTCGTTCAACAATCCGGTGGGCGCCTGCTCGACCTGCGACGGACTGGGCGTCAAGCAGTTCTTCGATCCGCAGCGGGTCGTGGTGCATCCGCACCTGAGTCTCGCGGGCGGCGCGGTACGCGGCTGGGATCGTCGCAATGCGTACTACTTCCAGCTCATCCAGGCGCTCGCTCGCCATTTCCATTTCGACATCGAGACTCCCTGGGACGAGCTGGACGAGAAGGTCCGGCAGATGTTGCTCCATGGCAGTGGCGAGGAGCAGATCGAGTTCCGCTACCTCAACGGCCAGGGCGGCACCATCCGTCGCCGGCATCGCTTCGAGGGCATCATCCCGAACCTCGAGCGCCGCTACCAGGAAACCGAATCGATCACGGTGCGCGAGGAACTGGCGAAGTACCTCAGCAATCGCCCGTGCCCCGAATGTGAAGGCACGCGTCTCAATCGCGCGGCACGCCATGTCTACGTGAACGGCATGAGCCTGCCGCACGTGACACGCCTGTCGGTGGGCGCGGCGCTTGCCCTGTTCGCGGGGTTGAAGCTCGAAGGCTGGCGCGGCACCGTCGCGGAGAAGATCGTCAAGGAAATCGCCGATCGCCTGCGCTTCCTGGTCAACGTCGGACTCGACTACCTGACGCTCGAGCGCAGCGCCGAAACGCTCTCGGGCGGCGAGGCGCAGCGCATTCGTCTCGCGAGCCAGGTGGGCTCTGGCCTGGTCGGAGTGATGTACATCCTGGACGAGCCCTCGATCGGCCTGCATCAACGCGACAACCAGCGCCTGCTCGACACGCTGGTGCGTCTGCGCGATCTCGGTAACACGGTGATCGTCGTCGAGCATGACGAGGAAGCGATCCGCAGCGCCGACCATGTGCTCGATCTCGGCCCCGGCGCCGGCGTGCATGGCGGCGAAGTCGTCGCCCAGGGTACGCCGCGCGACATCGAAGCCGAGGCCAGGTCGATCACCGGGCAATACCTCTCGGGGCGGCTGCGCATCGAGATTCCTGCGCGCCGCATGACGGGGGATGGCCGAGTACTGCGCGTGGTCGGCGCGAGCGGCAACAACCTCCAGCAGCTCACCGCCGATTTTCCGATCGGCGTGATGACCTGTGTGACCGGCGTCTCCGGCTCGGGCAAGTCGACGCTGGTCAACGACACGCTCTACCGGCACGTGGCGACGCGCCTCAACGACGCCACCTACGATGCGGCGCCCTGCGAGCGCATCGAGGGGCTCGAGCACATCGATCGTGTCATCGACATCGACCAGAGTCCGATCGGCCGCACGCCACGTTCCAATCCGGCCACCTACACGGGACTATTTACGCCGATCCGCGAGCTGTTCGCCGCCGTTCCCGAGGCCCGGGCGCGCGGCTACGAGGCGGGGCGCTTCAGCTTCAACGTCAAGGGCGGCCGCTGCGAGGCCTGCCAGGGCGATGGCGTCATCAAGGTGGAGATGCACTTCCTGCCCGACGTCTATGTGCCGTGCGATGTGTGCAAAGGCCGGCGCTACAACCGCGAGACGCTCGAGATCCGCTACAAGGGCAGCAACATCCACGAAGTGCTCGACATGACGGTGGAGGACGCGCGGCGCTTCTTCCAGAACGTGCCGGCCATCGCCGGCAAGCTCGAGACGCTGCTCGACGTGGGTCTCTCGTACGTGCGCCTCGGTCAGAATGCCACGACCCTGTCAGGCGGCGAGGCGCAACGCGTGAAGCTCGCGCGCGAGCTGTCCAAGCGTGCGACCGGACGGACGCTCTACATCCTCGACGAGCCGACCACAGGGCTGCACTTCCACGACATCGCACAGCTCCTGCGCGTTCTCGAGCGCCTGCGCGACGAGGGCAACACCATCATCGTGATCGAGCACAACCTGGACGTGATCAAGACCGCCGACTGGATCATCGACCTCGGACCCGAGGGCGGCGACGGTGGCGGCAGGCTGGTGGTCGCGGGGACGCCGGAGACGGTTGCACGGCATCCGGGCTCCCATACCGGGAGCTACCTGCGTCGTGTCCTCGAGGAGAGCAGCCCGGGTGCTTCGGAACGGCGCCGGGCCGTCAGCGGCTGATCGCTACTTCCAGCAGGTCGCAATCGGACTCGGGCTCGAGTCGCGCTGGCCCTGCTCAGTGATCGTCATCTGCGTGCACTTGGTGTCATCTGTCTGCCCACCACCCGCGTGCGGCACTACCCGTGCGGTGTATGTCGTCGCGGTCAGGACGGGGAAGTCGACATCGTAGCGATTGTTGGCCGTAACATTCGGCAGATTGAGCTGTGCCAGCGTCCCGTAAGTGCTGTTCTGGATGAAGTACTTCTCCTGCGCCTGCTGGATCTGCAGCAGTGCGCCGGTACCTTCCGAGCGCTGCGCGCGGATCAGGTAGCTGCGATACGACGGCACCGCGATGGAAGCCAGGATCGCGAGCACGACGATGACGATCATCAGCTCGATCAGCGTTACGCCCAGCAT
>DATBIF010000175.1:0-2815 GCA_036557045.1 Steroidobacteraceae bacterium | reverse complement strand
GCTCCGATTACGATGCCGGGAAGCTGCGCGCGACATTGCAGGAGTTCCTGGGCCCGTGACCGACACCAATCGCGAGGATGATGCCGGGCTCGCACCGTACGCGGCGCATGCCGCGCAATCGCGCGGGCGGCGGCAGGCGGAACCTGCGCCACGGTTCCGGAGCGAGTATCAGCGCGATCGGGATCGCATCATTCATTCCACCGCGTTTCGGCGTCTGGCCTACAAGACCCAGGTGTTCGTCAACCATGAGGGCGACCTCTATCGCACGCGCGTCACACATTCGCTCGAAGTGGCGCAGATCGGCCGCACCATCGCGCGCGTGCTCAGGCTCAACGAGACACTCACCGAGGCGATCTGCCTGGCGCACGATCTCGGGCACACGCCCTTCGGTCACGCCGGGCAGGACGCGCTCAACGAATGCATGCGCGATCACGGCGGCTTCGAGCACAACCTGCAGTCGCTGCGCGTGGTCGACGAGCTCGAGGATCACTACGCCGGGTTTGCGGGGCTGAATCTCACCTTCGAGTGCCGCGAGGGCATTCTCAAGCACTGTTCGCTCGCCAACGCGCGCCAGCTCGGCGAGCTCGGCGAGCGCTTCGTGCGTCGCGAGCAGCCCGGGCCGGAGGCGCAGCTCGCCAACCTCGCCGATGAAGTGGCGTACAACAATCACGACGTCGACGACGGGGTGCGCGCAGGCCTGATCACCGTCGAGCAATTGCTGCAGACACGCCTGTTCGCCGAGCAGCACCGCCAGGTCACCGGGCAATATTCCGGCCTCACCGACCGGCAGACGGTGCACGAGGTGGTGCGCCGGATGATCAATTACGTCGTGAGCGATGTGATCACCACCAGTCGCGCGGCGCTCGAAACGGCGGGGCCGAGCAACATCGACGAAGTGCGGCGCGCCGGGCGGGCACTCATCGGCTTCAGCGAGGAAGCCAAGGCCCGCCAGGTCGAGCTCAAGAGCTTTCTGCGCGAGCACGTGTATCGCCACTACAAGGTCCTGCGCATGACCTCCAAGGCGCGCCGCGTGCTGCGCGAGCTCTTCACTGCGTTTCTCGACGATGTGCGGCTGATGCCGCCGGAGCACTGCGCCAGTGCGTTGCGCGGCGCCGATTCCGCGGGCGAAGCCGGCAAGGCACGTGCGGTCGCGGACTACATCGCGGGGATGACGGATCGCTACGCGATCCTCGAGCACGAGCGCCTGTTCAATCCGGCCGAACGCACGTGAGCGCACGAGCCACCAGGGCAGTCATTTCAAGAACGCCGTGAATCCGTCCCTGGCGGCTCGTGCGCCCTAAAAGGATTCGGCCCTGAATCTCCAGGCTTCGAGGTCGCTCTCCCACCCGTCGGCCGGCCAGCCGGCCTTCTCGCGCAGCTGCCGCACGAAGGTCGCCGCGTCGCTGACGCTTTCCCAGACGTGCGGTATGAAGGTCACGCGTTCGCCGCCATGCGCCAGCACGAGGCCGTCCCGGCGTGGCACCAGAGTCGCGATGAGTTCCGCGGTGCTGCGCACCGCGAGTTTCTCGAGAGGCGACAGCACGGAGATGCCGATTTCCAGGTCCGATAACTCATGCGCCAGGAGCGGCGCGAAGCGCGGGTCGCGAAATCCGGAGGCAAACGCGTTGTCCCAGACATCCTCGGCGAGCGTACGGTCGGCCTCGAGACGGCCGCAGCAACCGCGCAGGCGACCCGAGCGCGACAGCGTCACGAAACAGCTGCGCCAGCGGCACAAGCTCTCAGGATAGTCGCGCTGCGGGAACGCGCCGGGCGCTCCCCAATCGACGCCGGCCTGCACCGATTCGCGCGCGAGTGCCAGCAGGGTGCGTCGTGCCGCTTCGTCAGGCATCGTACAGTGCCCACGCGCCATAGCCGACCACGCGCGCGCGATCTCCCGCGGTGTCGCCGGAGTTGCGCAGATCCTTGAGCTCGATCCTGAGTCCGCGAGCACGTGCGGCGCGGAGGAATCCGTTGAGCCCGACGCAGCCGCACGCCTGCTCACCGCCCAAGCGCTCGGTGAAGGCAAGAACCGCCTCGTTGGTGGCGCGATCGAGAATGCGCGCCGTTTCGTAGTCGTGGTAGTGGCTGAGATCGGTGCTCACCACGATGAGAGTCTCGGGTCCGCCCCATACGGTAGCGAGCGTCTCGGCGACCTCGGCGGCACTCGCGTCGCCCGCCGCGATCGGAAGCAGCTCGAATGAGGCGAGCAATCGCTGCAGGAATGGCAGCTCGACTTCGAGGCTGTGTTCATCGGCGTGCGGGATATCGGTGGCTCGAATCTGTCTCAGGCCGAGGAGCGCGCTGCGTCCCTGGTTCTCGATCGCAAGCTCGCCGAGCGGCGTTGCGAAGGCGCGTGCGGTCGGAACCGCAAGACCCCGGAAGGGAACACGATGACTGGGGCCGATGAGCACGACGCGACGCACGCGCGTCGCCTCGGTGCGCAGCAGGCGAAACGCCGCGGCGGCGATCGCCCCCGAATAGACATATCCGGCATGCGGGACGATCACGGCCTTGAGCGTGGGTTGCGGCGCCGAGTCGCCCTGCAGAACCGTGTTCAGGAACTCGCCGAGCTCCGCAGGATCGTCCGGGTAGAACAGCCCGGCGACGGCCGGTGGCCGAACGCGTAAGCTTGCTCTGGCTGGAGCCATGGCGGCAGCAGTATCGGACCGGCAACTGCCGCGGGGCAAGCCATATGAGCGCGGCCAGCTTCGAACACGACACACGCCACTGGCATTGGGTGGACCAGGAGCGCATCCAGTGCGATGTCTGCCCACGCGCCTGCAAGTTGCGCGCGGGCCAGCGTGGCATGTGCTTC
>DATBIF010000174.1:0-3404 GCA_036557045.1 Steroidobacteraceae bacterium | reverse complement strand
TCGAGCGCCCGGCACTGATGCTTTCGCGCCGCATGTCGGGCCGACGCTCGTACACGGCAAGCGGAAAGCCGCGTCGCGCGAGCAGGATCCCGAGCAATGAGCCGGCTGGGCCGGCGCCGACGATGGTGACCGTGGGTGAGCTGTCCACTTCGGCTCATCCCTTCAGGCTGGCGGCCAGCGCTTCGACGAACTCCCAAACCTCGACGAACGTGTTGTAGAGCGGCACCGGCGCGACGCGAATGATGTCGGGCTCGCGCCAGTCGACTACCACGTCGCGCTGTTCGAGCGCCGCGAACACGCGCTTCCCGGGCTGGACGCCCGAGCGCAGCCGCAGCGACAGCTGACAGCCTCTTGCCACCGGATCCGTCGGGGTCACGATCTCGATCTCCTGCGAGAGTCGCGAAAGCACCAGGAATTCCAGGAACCCGGTGAGCAGGCGTGATTTCTCGACCAGGCGCGCCATGCCGGCCTCGCGGAACATGGCGAGCGAAACGACGAGCGGAGTCATCGAGAAAATGGGCGGATTGCTGATCTGCCAGCCCTCGGCGCCCGCGAGCACTTCGAAATCCGGGCCCATGAGGAAGCGCTTGGCCTTGTCGTGCCCCCACCAGCCCGCGAAGCGCGGCAATCCAGGCGATTGCGCGTGGCGCGCGTGTACGAAGCAGCCCCCGATCGAACCCGGCCCGGCGTTGAGGTACTTGTAGGTGCACCAGCAGGCGAAGTCCGAGCCCCACTCGTGCATCCGCAGTTCGACGTTGCCGGCCGCATGTGCGAGATCGAAGCCAACCTTCGCGCCCGCGGCTTGCGCCGCGCGGGTGATGCGCGCGATGTCGAAACTCTGCCCGGTGCGGTACTGCACGCCCGGCAGCAGCACGAGGGCGATGCGTGAGCCTTCGCGCGCCAGGAGCGATTCGATGTCCTCGGTGCGAACGCAGTACGCGCCGGCGCGTGGCTCGATCTCGATCAGGGCCTCGGCCGCGGAATAGCCGTGATGGCCGAGATGCGAGACGACGGCGTAGCGGTCCGACGGAAACGCTCCTTTCTCGATCACGATGCAATGCCGGTCGCGCGTCGGGCGATAGAAACTCACCATCATCAGGTGCAGGTTCACGGTGAGCGTGTTCATGTTCACGACTTCACCGGGCTCGGCGCCGATGAGGAGCGCCGTGTCGTTCGTGAGCTGCTCGTGGTAGGGGAGCCAGGGACGGCGCGCTTCGAGGTGACCCAGCACCGCATAACGCGCCCAGTCCTCGAGCTCCTCGTCGATCAGTTCGCGCACCCCGCGCGGTTGCAACCCCAGCGAGTTGCCGCAGAAGTAGATGGCCGCAGCACGAGTGCGTCCCGGCGGCAGGAAGAAGCGCTCGCGATAGCCGGCGAGGCGATCGGCGCCGTCGAGAGCCGCCGCGTGTGCACGGGTGGCCTCGAAACTCATGCGAACCGCTCCCGCTCGAGATTCAGCCACTCGAGTGCGGTGCCGTGCAGAAGCCGTGCGACCGTCGCGTCGTCGAGCTGCATCGATTCGATCATGCGCCCCGGGTGATCCTCACCGAGCGGAAACGGATAGTCGCTGCCGAGCGCGATCGTGTGCGACCCCATGAGCTTCAGCATGTATCGCAACAGGTCGGGATCGTGCACCAGCGAGTCGACGTAGAAGCGCCCGAGATAATCGCGCGGATTGGTCTGGTTGTTGACCGCCACCAGGTCGGGCCGCGCGTGGAACCCATGCTCGATTCGCCCCAGGGTCGACGGAAACGCGCCGCCGCCATGCGCAAACGCGACGCGCAGCCTCGGGAGCTTCGCGAACACGCCGCCGAAGATCATGCAGCAGATCGAGAGCGAGGTCTCGGCGGGCATGCCGACGAGCCACGGCAGCCAGTAGCGCGACATGCGCTCGCGTCCCAACATGTCCCAGGGGTGCACGAAGATCGCGGCGTCGAGATCCTGCGCGGCCGTGAAGATCTCCACCACGCGCGGGTCGTCGAGGTTGCGCCCGTTGACGTGCGAGCCGATCTCGATGCCCGGGAGCTTGAGCTCCCGGACGCAGCGCTCGAGCTCCTGGATCGCGAGATCCGGTTCCTGCATCGGCACCGTGCCGAGGCCGATGAAGCGTGTCGGGTAACGATCGCAGAGCCCGGCGATGTGATCGTTGAGAAAGCGGCTGAGGTCGAGCGTGTCGGGGCCGCGCGCCCAGTAGTTGAACATCACGGGAACGGTCGACAGCACCTGCACGTTCACACCAGTACGCGCGCAATCCTCGAAGCGCTGGTCGGCGTCCCAGCTGTTCGCCTCGATGTGCCGGAATAACTTTCCTTCCTGCACCATGCGAGCGCACCCCGGCCCGGTGTGTTCGATCTGCACCCAACCGCCATAGCCGTAGCGTTCCTGCAGGTTCGGCCAGTTCTCCGGCACCACGTGCGTGTGCATGTCGATCTTCAACATGCAGTTGCCCGCGCTGGTTCATGAACGACGCCGCGCTCCGGCGGTGACTTGATCGGGTATGTCCTTTCGAGGCCGTGAAAAACAGGGACGTTTTTCACGGAGCCTACAGGGATGTATTTACGGCGTCCTCGAAAGGACATACCCGATCGAGGCGCCGCTAACGGGTCCTTCATGAACCAGCCCGCGCGGGCGGCTGCATGACGGCGCCGCAGTGCTTGCACGTACGCTTGTCGGTGCTGGAGAAGAAGCGCTCGAACACCGGTGCGAGCTGGGTTTCGATGTTGGTGAGCTCGAAGTATTCGGAGTAGAGCTCGCGGCTGCAGTTCTCGCAGTACCAGAGGAAACCGTCGCGTTCGCCCGGCTGGCGCTGGCGCTCGACCACGAGGCCGACGGTGTTGGCGAAGCGCTGTGGCGAGTGCGGAACGTGAGGCGGGAGCAGCAGCACTTCGCCTTCGCGAATCGGGACGTCGACCGCGCGCCCGTCCTGCATCGTCTTGAGCACCATGTCGCCTTCCAGCTGGTAGAAGAATTCCTCGCCCGGATCGTCGTGATAATCCTTGCGCGAGTTCGGTCCGCCGATCGCCATGATGATGAATTCGGAATCCTTGAACACCTGCTTGTTGCCCACGGGCGGCTTCAGCAGGTGGCGGTTCTCGTCGATCCAGCGGCGCAGGTTGAAGGCTTGGATGGGTCGCATGGCTCACTCCGGGAGCGTGGCGATGCACTTGAGCTCGATCGCAATCGGACCCGGCAGGCGTGCTACGCCAATGGTCGTCCGGCAGGGTCGAACGCTGCCGAAATACTCGGTGTAGATTCGATTGTAAGTCGCGAAGTCGCTATCCAGGTCGGTGAGGAAGACCGTGACGTCCACCAGCCGTTCCCAGCTCGAGCCCGCGTCTTCGAGGATGATGCGCACGTTCTCGAACACGGCGCGGCACTGCGCCTCGATGTCGTAGCGAACCACG
>DATBIF010000173.1:0-3456 GCA_036557045.1 Steroidobacteraceae bacterium | reverse complement strand
CGTTAAGGCTGGTGCTCTAGCCCATGACCAGCACCGCTTCCCATCACGGACCGCAGACCGTCAAGGGTCTGCTCGAGACCGCGCTGCGGGAGCTCACCGCGACCAGCCCGAGCGCGCGGCTCGACGCCGAGTTGCTGCTGGCGCACGTGCTCGAGTGCCCGCGCACCTTCATGCACACGCACGAAGCAGAGAGCGTCGCGCCGGCGGCGGCCGCCCGCATACGCGAGCTGATCGCGCGCCGCAAGGCGGGCGAGCCCGTCGCCTACATCACCGGCGAACGCGAATTCTGGTCGCTCGAGCTCGAGCTGGACCCGAGCGTGCTGATTCCGCGGCCTGAAAGCGAGCTCCTCGTGGAGTTTGCGCTGCAGGTGCTGCCCGCAGAGGCGCACTCGCGCGTACTCGATCTCGGCACGGGGAGCGGCGCGATTGCGCTCGCGATCGCCAGCGAGCGTCCCCAGGCGCGCGTAAGTGCGACGGACGCGTCGAGCGCCGCGCTCGCAGTAGCCTGTTCCAACGCGGAACGGCTCGAGATCGGCAACATCAGCTTCCTCGCGGGCTCCTGGTACGAGCCTGTCGGCTCGATGCATTTCGATCTCATCGTCGCGAACCCGCCCTACGTCGCCGCTGCCGATCCGGCGCTCACCAGCGGTGATCCGCGTTTCGAGCCGCGCAGCGCACTTTCTCCCGGTCCCACCGGGCTCGAGGCGATCGAGCAGATTCTCACGCGTGCGCGCGAGCACCTGCGTCCCGGCGGCTGGCTGGCGCTCGAACACGGGGCTGACCAGGGCGAGGCGGTGCGCGCGCTGTTTTCACGCCACGGTTTCAGTACCATAAACACCCGCCAGGATCTCGCCGGACACGAGCGCGTGACGGCGGGACAGAGCTTGACCTGACGTTGCCAATCACGAGACCTTCCATGTCCACGACCGTGCTGTTCAAGACCACCCTCGGCGAGTTCACCGTCGAGCTCGAGCCGAACGACGCGCCCCTCACCTGCGAGAATTTCCTGCGCTACGTCGACGACGGATTCTTCGACGGCACGATATTCCACCGTGTGGTCCCCGGCTTCGTGATCCAGGGCGGCGGCCTGACCGCCGGCTACGACCAGAAGCAGACGCGCGCGTCCATCAAGAACGAGGCGACCAACGGGTTGCGAAACCTGCGCGGCACGCTCTCGATGGCGCGCACCAATGCGGTCGACAGCGCGACTTCGCAGTTCTTCGTCAATCTCAAGGACAACGCGTTTCTCGACAACAAGCCGGGTAATTTCGGCTACGCGGTGTTCGGTCGCGTCACGCAGGGCATGAACGTGATCGACCAGATCGCCAGGGTGCGCACCGGCAAGGTGAAAGGTTATGACGATGCGCCGCTCGAGACCGTGAAGATCGAGTCCGCGCGGCGGGTGCAGACCGACGCTTGACCGACTCCGCGTCATCAGCGACGCCGCGCCGCAGTCTCACGCGGCGCATTTTGCGCCTGGTCCTCTGGATCCTGGCGCTGTGGTTTGCGGCCACGATCTTCACCGTCCTGGCGCTGCGCTGGATCGACCCGCCGACGTCCGCGTTCATGATGAGCGCGCGCTTCGAAGCGATGCAGAGCGGCGATCGCCGCTATCGCACGCGCTATGAGTGGGTCGACTACGCCCACATCTCGCCGAATGCCGGCATCGCGGTGATCGCCGCCGAAGATCAGCGCTTCGCGGAACACGCGGGCTTCGATCTCCAGTCGATCGACGAGTCGATCCGCCAGCATCAGCGCGGCCGGCGCCTGCGCGGTGCGAGCACGATCACTCAGCAGGTCGCGAAGAACCTGTTCCTGTGGAACGAGCATAGCTTCGTGCGCAAAGGGCTCGAAGCCTACTTCACCGTTCTGATCGAGACGCTCTGGAGCAAGCAGCGCACGCTCGAGATGTACCTCAACATCGCCCAGTTCGGGCGTGGCACGTACGGCGTCGGCGCGGCAAGCCGCTATTTCTACGGCAAGTCCGCCGCGCGCCTCACGCCGGACGAGGCGGCGCTGCTCGCGGCGGTGCTGCCCAATCCGCGCCGCTTCAGTGTCGCCGCGCCCTCGGCTTACGTGCGCGAGCGGCAGGAGTGGATCGTGTGGCAGATGAGCGCACTCGGCGGACGCTCGTATCTGCTGGCGCTCGATGGGGGTTGAGCGACGCCTGCCAGATCTCAGCTCACGATGCTCAGCTGACTACTGCGGCGGCCCGGCATGCGCCGGGAAGTCATGCAGCAGGTCGGCGACCGCGCTGTTGACGAGCCCGGGATCGACGCTTCCCTTTCCGAGTTCACGCGACACGCTCCCGTTCCAGACCTCCGCGTTGCGTTTCGGGTCGACGACTCGCAGGATCAGGGCGCCTTCAATCACGTTCTTGACGCCTGAACTGCTGGCACCGACACCCGCGCCGCCGCTGCTGCCGTAGCTTCCCACTCCGACACCGATCCGAATGGGACTGCTCTTGAGCTTTTCGGCCTTGCCGGTCTCGTAGTTGAGGACGAGATCCGGGTTGGCGCCCGCGGCGGCTTCCTCGTAGCCCTTGCGCTGCAACTCGGCCGTGATTGCTGAACGAATGGTGCTGTCGACGATGGAGAGCGGCTGACCGGTCGCCTGAGGGCTCTGCTCCGCGGCCCAGCCGAATGTCTTGAAGGCGCTGAAGTCGGCCTGCGGGTCGCGCATCGTGTGGGGCTGCGGCGGTGCTGAAAAACAGCCGCTGATCCCAGCGGCCGCGCACAGCACGAGGCGGAAGATCGCCCCAGACCCGCGTAAACGAGAATGTGGCTGGTTCATGGGGCGACTCCTTTCCGGCCCGCCGGATGCGCGACGTGTGTGCTGCGCCGAGCTTAGTCGCATCCGCGCGGCAAATCGACGCTGAAGATTCTTCACGGCGCCATCGTCGGCCCGTCACTCCCGGCCTGCATCGGCGCCGCGCGAAGACATGTGCCCGGAGCCGTTCATGCTCTTGCGCCTCGCTGGCCGTGCCTGCACGCTCGCGATTCCGCACACGAGGACATATGCATGCGCCTGCTCATCGACGTCATCGGCTGGACCGCCGCGGTGGTCATCCTGATCGCCTACGGATTGCTCTCGATGGGGCGACTCGATGCGCGCTCGGTGACTTACCAGGCGATGAATGTCGCGGGCTCGGCAGGCTTCATCGTGAACAGCGGCTGGAACGGCGCGCTGCCCTCCGCCGCGCTCAACGTGGTGTGGATGATGATTGGAATTTACGCGTTGTTCCGCAATCGCGCGGCGCACTGACCGCCGACTCGATTCCCCAGCAGCAGGGATCCTGAGAATCGAGCAGCAGCGTGCTGTCGGCCGTGATCCAGGCATGCCCGGCGATCGTCGGCACGACCTGGTCGCCCTCGAGCTCGATCGAGCCTTCGAAGATGCTGTCGGTGATGCTCTCCTGCACCCAGATCTCGCCGGGCTGCAGTTTCGCATCCGCAT
>DATBIF010000172.1:0-2964 GCA_036557045.1 Steroidobacteraceae bacterium | reverse complement strand
CCGAAGCGAGCGGCACCGAGGGAATGGCAGGCGGCCAGGCGCTGGATCTCGGGGCGGTGGGGCGCAAGTTGAGCGTCACCGAGCTCGAGCAGATGCACCAACGCAAGACCGGTGCCCTGATTCGCGCCAGCGTGCTGATGCCGGCCGTGGCGCAACGGATCGACAGTCACCGATTTGCCGTACTCGAGCAGTTCGCCCGGCACATCGGGCTCGCATTCCAGGTGCAGGACGACATTCTCGACGTCGAAGGCGACGCGGCCACGGTGGGCAAACCGACGCGCGCCGACAGCGCCAAAGACAAGCCTACGTACCCGAGCGTGATCGGGCTCGAGGCGTCGAAGCGCCGCTGCCGCGACTTACACGTCCAGGCGCTCGCGACGCTGACGGACTTCGGGCCCGGCGCGGACAACCTGCGTTGGCTCGCCGATTTCGTGATCGAGCGCGATAACTGATCGCACGCGGTTCATGCGGCATAGTCAGACGGACTCCTAGTAAACTGACACCATGGCTGAACAGGCCCAATATCCCCTGCTCGACGGCATTCGCAGCCCTGCCGATCTGCGCAAGCTTCCCGCCAAAAAGCTCGAGGCGCTGGCGGCGGAGGTGCGCGCATTCCTGATCCAGACTGTCGCCACCCGTGGCGGCCACTTCGCCGCGGGGCTCGGAACGGTGGAGCTCACGATCGCGCTCCACTATGTTTACGACACACCCCTGGATCGCATCGTGTGGGACGTGGGGCACCAGGCCTATCCGCACAAGGTGCTGACGGGCCGGCGCGAGCAGCTGCACACGATCAAGCAAGCCGGCGGCCTGGCGCCGTTTCCCTCACGCGCCGAAAGCCCCTTCGACACCTTCGGCGTGGGTCACTCCAGCACTTCCATCAGCGCCGCGCTCGGCATGGCGATCGGCGCCGCGCGTGCCGGCGAGCAGCGCCGCGTTGTTGCCGTGATCGGTGATGGGGCGATGAGCGCGGGTCTCGCCTTCGAGGCGCTCAACCATGCCGGCAGCCTCGATGTGGACCTGCTCGTGATCCTGAACGACAACGACATGTCGATCTCGGAGAACGTCGGCGCGCTCTCCAACTATTTCGCGAAAGTGCTCTCGGGAAAGGTCTACGCCGGCATTCGCGAGGGCAGCAAGAAGGTGTTGCGCCAGATGCCCACCGCCTGGGAGCTCGCGCGCCGTTCCGAGGAACACATGAAAGGCATGGTGCTGCCGGGCACCATGTTCGAGGAGATGGGCTGGAACTACATCGGCCCGATCGACGGCCACGATCTGAAGGCGCTCACCAGCACCCTGCGCAATCTCAAGGGACTGCGCGGTCCGCAGCTTCTGCACATCGTGACGCGCAAGGGCAAGGGCTATCCGCCCGCCGAAGCCGATCCCATCAAGTGGCACGGGCCGGGGCCCTTCGATCCGGTGAGCGGCACGATCTACAAGGAAAAAGCCACCGGACCCACCTACTCGCAGGTCTTCGGACAGTGGCTGTGCGACATGGCGGAACGCGATCCACGCATCATCGGCATCACGCCGGCGATGCGCGAAGGCTCGGGCCTCGTCGAGTTCGAGAAGCGATTCCCGGACCGTTACTTCGACGTTGCAATTGCCGAGCAGCACGCGGTGACTTTCGCGGCCGGGCTCGCATGCGAGGGCGCGCGCCCGGTCGTCGCCATCTACTCGACGTTCCTGCAACGCGCCTACGATCAGCTCATCCATGACGTGGCCCTGCAGAAGCTCCCGGTGCTCTTCGCGATCGATCGCGCCGGGCTCGTGGGCGGCGATGGCGTGACGCACCAGGGCAATTACGATCTCACCTACCTGCGCTGCATTCCGAACATGGTGGTGATGGCGCCTGCCGACGAGAACGAGTGCCGGCAGATGTTGTACACCGCAACCACGCTCGACCAGCCCGCGGCGGTTCGCTATCCACGGGGTCAGGGACCGGGCGTCGCCGTCGAGCAAACGCTGCAGGCTCTGCCCGTCGGGCGCGCACAACTGAGACGCGAAGGGCGCAGCGGTCTCGCCCTCCTCGCCTTTGGAACCATGCTGGCGCCGGCGGAGCGAATCGCGGAGCGCTTCGACGCGACACTCGTGAACATGCGTTTCATCAAGCCGCTCGACGAGGAGTTGGTCTCGCGCGTGGCCGCGAGGCACGTTGCCCTCGTCACCATCGAGGAAAACGCGGTGGCCGGTGGCGCGGGAGCAGCGGTCGGGGAACTGCTGGCGGCACAGGGCGTTCAAATGCCATTGCTGCACCTCGGTATTCCCGATCGCTTCGTCGAGCATGGCTCACGCGAGGATTGCCTCAGGATGGCCGGTCTCGACGCCGCGACTCTCGAGGCGGCGGTCGGCAAGTTCTGGGAGCGGCCCGGACTCGCCCCGGCGGCACCCGCCTCCGCCTGAGCAATTCCGCCCGGCCCGTCGGCCGTTTCCGTGAGTCCCACAACGCGTGCGTATAATCCGGTCTCCCGTGGAGTTCCTCTGAGAGATCCAATGGACGCCCCAGCCAGGTCCCGCAAGCCCGCCGTCGCCGCCATCGAAGACGTGCAGAGTCGTGCCGACACGCGCCGCATTCCCATCAACCGGGTCGGCGTGAAGGACGTGTATCACCCGGTGCGCGTCAAGGATCGTTCCGGGGGAGAACAGCACACGATCGCGAACTTCAACATGTACGTGAACCTGCCGCACGACTTCAAGGGCACGCACATGTCGCGCTTCATCGAGATCCTGCATCACGAGCGCGAGATCTCGGTCGATTCGTTTCGCGCGCTGCTCGAGGAGATGACCCGCCGGCTCGACGCCGACGCGGGCCACATCGAGATGTCGTTTCCGTACTTCGTGATGAAGAAGGCTCCGGTCTCCGGGGTCGAGAGCCTGATGGACTATCGCGCCTCACTGATCGGCGAGCGCCGCGGTGCCAGGACCGACATGTGGATCAAGGTAGTGGTCGCGGTGACAAGCCTG
>DATBIF010000171.1:0-23767 GCA_036557045.1 Steroidobacteraceae bacterium | reverse complement strand
GCGGACGCAGGCGCACCCAGATCGCCCGGTTGAGGATGGCGAGCAGCGCGAGGCCGATGAGCGCCACATGCACCCACCACAGGCCCAGCGCCGGCGGTACGACGCCGCGCGCCAGCCAGATCTTGGCCGCGGACAGCAGGTTCGAATAGATGAAATAGAGAAGGATGGCGAGACCGATGCGCGCATAGCGGCCCTGCCGGGGCCGCAGGCGCGACAGCGGCACGGCGAGCAACGTGAGCACGAAGGCCATGATCGGCATCGAGAGTCGCCACTCGAACTCGGCACGATCCTCGAGCGAGCTGGATTGCAGCAGTTCCGCGGTTGGCTTGATCTCCATGCGGCTGGTCGTGAGACGCGCCTCGGGCAGGCGTACCGGAATGCCGTGCTCCGCGAACGTGATCATGCGGAACTGCGCGCTGCCCGGAATGCCCTCGTAGCGCTTGCCGTCGAGGAGAATCAGTGTGTGCAGCTCGCCGCCCTCGCTCACCACGTGTCGCGCGCGCGCCGCCACGGCGATTTCGACCGTCTCATTGCGATTGAGCTTCACGAACACGTCGCGCAGCGTCCCATCCGGCTCCACGCCGCCCGCGTAGAACACGCCGTCCGAGCCGCCGAAAGTGTGAAAACGGCCGGGCTCGAAATTGCTGAACTCCGCCTCGCGGGTCGCGACGCTGCGCAGCTGCTGCACGCGATCCGCCGCGCGCGGCGCGAGGTCGAGCGACAGCCAGCCGAGCAACGCCGCCAGCACGGTCGTGAGCGCCAGGAGCGGTGCGCTGAGACGCGCGACGCTGACCCCGCAGGCGTTCACCGCCGCCATCTCGCTCTCGTGGTAAAGGCGTCCGAACGCCAGGACGATCGCGAGCAACAGCCCCACCGGCACCAGCACGGTGAGATTCTCCAGCGAGCTGAAGGCGATCAGTGCCAGGACCACTTCGCGCGGGAAATGGCTCTCGGCGGCGCGTTGCAGGACGCGCGCCATCTGGTTGGTCACGAGGATGATCAGCAGGACGCCGGTGACCGCCAGCCAGGTGAGCGTGACTTCGCGCAGTATGTAGCGGTCGAGGATCTTCAAGTACACTAGCCAGCCACGTGAGCAGCCTGCCGCTCGCTATTACAGCGATAACGACTGCGACGGCAGAAGTCAGGAAGCCCGTGCAACATCGGGGGTTAACTTAAACCACCGGCGCATGAGGCTCAATCGGCTGGATCGAGCTGCCAGACTGAAGGACCGAATATGCAGTTCAACGCGGTGACTGGATCGACCGCACCGAAACGCAGCGAGTGCGTGCTCCTCGGTGTCTACGAGGCGCACGAGCTGACGGCGGCGGCGCGCGCTTTCGATGCGCGCCACGGCCGGCGCATTGCCGCCCTCCTGCGGCGCGGCGATTTCGCGGGCCGGCCCGGCGACACGCTGCTCCTGGACAATCCCAGCGACGGATCGAACGCACGCGTGCTGCTCGTGGGCCTCGGGGCGCGCAAGACTTACAACCGCAAGGCCCATCGGCGCGCACTGCAGGCCGCGCTCTATGCCCTCACGCGTACCGGCACGCAGCACGCCGTCTCGTGGCTCTCACATGAACCCGTGAGCGGCCTCGATGCGTACTATGCGGGGCGTTTCGCGGCCGAAGCGGCTGCCAACGTGCTCTACCGCATTCCGGATCTGAAGACCGGGGCACGGCCCCCGGCGCCCGCCCTGCACCGCCTCACGGTCGTCGTCGCCGACAAGGCCGCGGCCCGCGAAGCACAGCGCGGCCTCGATGACGGCGCCGCGATCGCCGACGGCATGAAGCTCACGCGCGACCTCGCCAACCTGCCAGCGAACGTCTGCACGCCGCGGCACATCGGGCGCGCGGCACGTGCTCTCGCGAAGAAGCACCGGTCGATGCGCGTGAAAATCCTGGAGCGGCGCGCGATCGAGAAGTTGCGCATGGGCGCCTTTCTTTCGGTCACGCACGGGAGCGATGAGCCGCCGCAGCTGATCGTGCTGGAATACCGGGGCGGGCGGCGCGGTGCGGCGCCCATCGCGCTCATCGGCAAGGGAATCACCTTCGACAGCGGCGGCATCTCACTGAAAGACCCCGCGGGCATGGACGAGATGAAATTCGACATGAGCGGCGCGGCGAGCGTCCTCGGCACTTTCGCGAGCGCGGCCGCGCTGCGGCTGCCGCTCAATCTCGTCGGCATCATCCCGGCATGCGAGAACCTGCCGAACGGCCGCGCCACGAAGCCGGGCGATGTCGTGCGCAGCATGTCGGGCCAGACCGTCGAAGTCCTCAACACCGATGCGGAAGGCCGCCTGATCCTCGCCGATGCGCTCACCTACGTGCGCCGCTTCAAGCCAGCCGCCGTCGTCGATATCGCGACGCTCACCGGCGCGTGCGTGGTGGCGCTCGGCGCTCATTTCGCGGGACTCATGTCCGCCGATGCGGAGCTCAGCAACGAGCTGGCGAGCGCCGGCGAGCGCTCGGATGATCGCGCCTGGCGCATGCCGCTCGCCGAGGAATACGGCGAACAGCTGAAGAGCAACTTCGCCGACATGGCCAATACCGGCGGCCGCGAAGGCGGCGCGATCACTGCAGCCTGCTTCCTGTCGAAATTTGCGCAGGGCCTGCGCTGGGCGCATCTGGATATCGCCGGGGTCGCCTGGCTCACCGGCGCGCAGAAAGGCAGCACGGGTCGCCCGGTGCCGCTGCTGGTCGATTTTCTCCTGCATCGCGCCCGCAAGGCCGCCTGAGCCGACGCGGCGCCGTTCGTTCAGGTGACACGCGTCGACTTCTATATCCTGCAAGAAGCGGACGCCGGCGCCCGCCGCCGTCTCGCCTGCCGCCTCGCGGAGAAGGCCTTGGCGCAGTCGAGCCGCGTGCTGGTGCTGACCGCTGACGATGAGGAGGCGCGCCAGGTCGACGATCTCCTCTGGACGTTCCGGGACCGCAGCTTCGTGCCGCACGAGCTGGTGACCCCCGGGCGGGCGAGCAACGCCCCGGTCCTGATCGGCACTCCGGAATCGGCTGCGGGTGGCAGCGCTGATATCCTCATCAACGTCTCGGACCGCATGCCGGAGGACTGCATGCGCTACGCGCGTATCGTGGAGGCGGTGGACGGTGAGCCGGCCCGCCGGCAGGCCGGGCGTGATCGCTATCGCGCCTATCGCGAGCGCGGGCTCACGCTCGAATCGCACAATGTCGGCGCCGGCAATGAAGTCTGACAAGCCACCGCCCGCGGACGATGCGGTCCCGATCCTCACGGAAGTCGTCGAGATCGAAGCCGCATCCATCGACCCGCAGCTCCTCGAGGCGATGCACAGCGAGATCGCGGCGCGCGTGGTGCGCCTCATCGAAGAACTGATGCGCGACGCGAGCCGCGAGATCGAAACGATCCTGCTCAAGCGCGTGACCGACCAGCTGCGCGCACGCCTGCCGGAGCTGGTGGAAGACGCGGTGCGCGAGCATCTCGGTCCCGGCTGAGCGCTCGTCGCCAATGGACAAGGTTTACGCTCCCCGCGAAATCGAAGCGCGCCTGTACCAGCGCTGGGAAGCCTCCGGGAGCTTTGCGCCCAGCGGTCACGGCCCGCCTTACAGCATCGTCATCCCGCCGCCGAACGTCACCGGGACGCTGCACATGGGGCACGCGTTTCAACACACGCTGATGGACGCGCTCACGCGCCTGCACCGCATGGACGGCGACAACACGCTGTGGCAGCCGGGCACCGATCACGCGGGCATCGCCACGCAGATGGTCGTCGAGCGGCAGCTCGCGGCCGAGGGACGTTCGCGACACGATCTCGGCCGCGATGCGTTCGTGGCGCACGTCTGGAAATGGAAAGAGGAGTCGGGCGGCACCATTTCGCGGCAGATGCGCCGGCTCGGCGCCTCGGTCGACTGGAGCCGCGACCGCTTCACGATGGACGAGGGGATGAGCGCCGCCGTCACCGAAGTGTTTGTGCAGCTGCACGCGGAGGGCCTGATCTATCGCGGCCAGCGCCTGGTCAACTGGGATCCGGTGCTGCACACGGCGCTCTCCGACCTCGAGGTCATCGCCGAACCCGAGCCCGGACATCTCTGGCACCTGCGCTACCCGCTCGCGGACGGCCCGGGTCACGTGGTGGTGGCCACGACCCGACCCGAAACGATGCTGGGAGACACTGCAGTCGCGGTGAACCCTGCAGATGAGCGCTACCAATCGCTCGTCGGACGCCAGCTGCGCCTGCCGGTCACGGGCCGGCTCATCCCCGTCATCGCCGACGACTACGTCGATGCGGCGTTCGGCTCCGGCGCGCTCAAGGTCACGCCGGGGCACGACTTCAACGACTACGAGGTCGGGCGGCGGCACAACCTGCCGACGCTGAACATCTTCGACCGCGATGCGAGGATCGTCGCCGATGTCGCCGCCGACCTGGCCGCGATCCCGGCCGAACTGCGTGGGCTCGATCGCTTCACCGCCCGCAAGCGCGTCGTCGCCCTGTTCGAAGCGCAGGGCCTGCTGGACAAAGTCGAGCCCCACTCCTCGCCGGTGCCGCGCGGCGATCGGAGCGAGGCGGTGCTCGAACCGTGGCTCACCGACCAGTGGTACGTGCGGATCGCTCCGCTGGCGGAGCCCGCCATCCGTGCCGTGGAGGATGGCAGGACGCGCTTCGTTCCCGAGAGCTGGGCCAAGACCTACTTTCAGTGGATGCACAACATCCAGGACTGGTGCATCAGCCGCCAGCTGTGGTGGGGACACCGGATCCCGGCGTGGTACGACGATGACGGCAACATCTTCGTCGCCGCGAACGCCGAGGCCGCGCGCAAACAGGCGCACCGCCACCACGGCAGGGACGTGCCGTTGCGGCAGGACGAGGACGTTCTCGACACCTGGTTCTCGTCGGCGCTGTGGCCGTTTTCGACGCTCGGCTGGCCGGCGCAGACGCCCGAACTGAAGACTTTCTACCCGACCGCGGTGCTGGTGACCGGCTTCGACATCATCTTCTTCTGGGTGGCGCGGATGATCATGATGGGGCTCAAGTTCGCCGGTGACGTGCCGTTCCGCGAGGTCTACATCACTGCCCTCATCCGCGACGAGCATGGCGACAAGATGTCGAAGTCCAAGGGCAACATCATCGATCCGATCGACCTCATCGACGGCATCGCGCTCGAGCCGCTCATCGCCAAGCGCACCTCCGGGCTCATGCAGCCGCACCTGCGCAACAGCATCGAGAAGAGCACGCGCAAGCAGTTTCCGAACGGTATCCCTGCGTTCGGCACGGACGCGCTGCGTTTCACGCTCGCCGCGCTCGCCTCGGGCGGCCGTGACATTCGCTTCGATCTCGGCCGTGTCGAGGGCTACCGCAACTTCTGCAACAAGATCTGGAACGCCGCGCGCTACGTCCTGATGATGACCGAAGGCAAGGACTGCGGCGCGAGCGGGGAATGCGAATTCAGCGCCGCGGACTGGTGGATCCGTGGCCGCCTGCAGCAAGCGATCACGACCGCACGCGAGTCGCTGGCGAGCTATCGCTTCGATCTCGCGGCGGCTGCGCTCTACGAGTTCACCTGGTACGAATTCTGCGACTGGTACCTGGAGTTCACGAAGCCGGTGCTGCAATCACCCGACGCGACCGCGGCTGCGCAACGCGGCACGCGCCGCACGCTGGTCGAAGTGCTCGAGGCGCTGCTGCGCCTTATGCATCCGCTGATGCCGTTCATTACCGAAGAGATCTGGTTGCAGATCGCCCCGCTCGCGGGCAAGGCGGGCGCCACGATCATGAAGCAGCCGTTCCCACGCGCCGCTGATTTCAGCTTCGACGCCGCGCGCGCGCGCGACATCGAGCTGATCAAGGAGCTGATCCTGAAGCTGCGAAACATTCGCGGCGAGAACGACATCCCCGCGTCCCGGCGCCTCGAGCAGGTGTTCTTCAGGAACGCGAGTGCGGAGCAGCTCGCGACGATCCAGGCGCACGCCCGCTACTTCGATCGGCTCGCCAGTGCCCGGCTGCAACCCTTCGATGCGAGCTGCGATGTCGACACCGCGGCGAGCGCGCTCGTCGGGACGCTCGAGCTCTACGTACCGCTGCGCGGCCTGAAGGACGACCTCGCGGCCGAATCCGCCCGCGTCGCGAAGCTGCAGGAGCGCGCGCGCAAGGAGCTCGAGGCGGTCGAAGGCCGGCTGGCCAATCCCGAGTTCGTGCGCAACGCGCCGCCGGCGGTGACCGCCAAGGCGCGCGAACGGGCCCGGGAACTCGAGCGCGAGCTGACGCAACTGGCGAGTCAGCTGCAACGGCTCGAGAAACTACGCTGAAACTGCGATGAAGTTCGGGGTTCCGGAGCTGGACTGCGCTATTCTCGCGCTGAGGCCGGAGCGCCGATCCCATGCTGCAGGTTTCCGAACGCACTGACGATCGTGTCCTTCACGGCGGCCCCCTGCCCCGTGAACGCCTGATCGCGACCGTCGATCAGCTCAACCGCGTGATCCTCGGCAAGGACGCGGAGATCCGCCTGTGCGTCGCGTGCCTGCTGGCTCGCGGCCACCTGCTGATCGAGGACATCCCCGGGGTCGGCAAGACCACGCTCGCGCACGCGCTCGCGCAGACGCTGGGCCTGAGCTACCAGCGCATCCAGTTCACCAGCGACCTGCTGCCCGCGGACATCATCGGCGTGTCGATCTTCGATCGCGCGGGGAGCCGCTTCGAATTCCAGCACGGTCCCATCTTCGCGCAGCTGGTGCTCGCGGACGAGGTGAACCGGGCGACGCCCAAGGCGCAGAGCGCGCTGCTCGAGGCGATGGAAGAACAGCAGGTCACGGTCGACGGACGCAGCCACCCGTTGCCGGAGCCCTTCTTCGTGATTGCGACACAGAATCCGAGCGAGCAGGTCGGGACGTTCCCGCTGCCCGAGTCGCAGCTCGATCGTTTCCTGATGCGCACCGAGCTCGGTTATCCCGATGCCGCGCATGAGCGCCAGCTCCTCATGGGCCAGGATCGGCGCGCCCTGCTCGCGACCCTGGGTGCGACGTTGTCAGCCGCGGATCTCGCGCTGTTGCAGGCGGGCGTGCACAAGATCCACGCGTCACCCGCGTTGCTCGACTACGTACAGGCGCTGGTCGCCTGCACCCGCTCCAGCGGCCGCTTCCTCATCGGGCTCTCCCCGCGCGCGGCCATCGGACTGCTGCGCGCGAGTCAGAGCTGGGCGCTGCTCGCCGGCCGCAATGCCGTATTGCCCGAGGACGTGCAGGCCGTGCTGCCGGCAGTGGTCGGACACCGGCTGCGCGTTGCGGGTGACTCCGGCAGTGCGCAGGACGTCGGCCGCGAGATCATCGAGAGCGTTCCGATCCCATAGGCTGCAGGTCCGTGGGCCAAGTGTCGATCTCGCGTCTGCGCGCCCTGCTCGGCGAACGCGTACAGCGCTGGGCACGCCGGCGCCAGGGACACGACCAGGCGCCATTCGCGCTCGAGCGCCGGCGCATCTACATTCTTCCCACCCGCTTCGGCATCGCCTACGCGATCACCGTGTTCACGATGCTGCTGGGCTCGATGAACTACAACAACAGCCTGGGCTTTGCGCTCACGTTCCTGCTCGCATCGCTCGGCCTCGTCGCCATGCATCACTGCCATCGCAACCTCGCGGGTCTGGTGATCGCGAATGTGCAGGCGGGCGAAGCGTTCGCCGGCGGAACGCTCAGCCTCGCCGTCGGCTGTCGCAACCCGAGCGCTGTCGCACGCGCAGGCTTGCGCCTGGAATGCCTCGACGCCGTTACGGATCTGCCGTACATCGGGCCTGCGGCACCGGCGCTGGCGACCCTCGAGCTCGCTGCGCCGACGCGCGGCGTGCTGCGCGTGGACCGGATCTCGGTGAGCACCGGGTTTCCGCTCGGGCTGTTCCGGGCGTGGAGCTGGATCTATCTGCCCATCGACGCGGTCGTCTATCCTCAGCCCTCGGGGACACAGACGCCGCCGCCGAGTGCCGAGAGCGATCGCGGCGCGCTCGGGCTGTTGCGTCGTGGCGACGAGGATTTTCGCGGCTTCCGCAGCTACCACCCGGGCGATTCGCCGCGTCACATCGCGTGGAAGGCGCTGGCGCGCGGCGCGCCGCTTCTCGTCAAGGATCACGCGGGCGCCACCCGGGCACCGCTGATCTTCGAGCTCGACCAGGTGGCGGCGCGCGACCTCGAGCATCGCCTGTCACAACTGTGCCGCTGGATCCTCGCTGCTGAGTCGCAGCTGAACCCGTTCGGACTCCTGCTCCCGGGCGTACGCATCGCGCCGGACAGTGGCGCGTCGCATCGCCGTCGCTGCCTCACCGCGCTCGCGCTCGTCGGCGTGGAAGCTCCCCGTGCAGCCCATTAACCGCACCACGCTGCTGCAGGAGCCGCTCACCTGGACCGTGATGAGCGTCACCGGCGCGGCCGGCCTGCATGCCGGGCACCTGCCACCCTGGGTCGTAGCTACTTTCATCGTCCTCGTGCTCTGGCGTGTGCTCATCGGCTGGCGCGGCGCGCGGCTCCCGGCACGCTGGCTGCGCATCCTGGTGGTGGTCGCCGTCGTTGGCGGCGTGCTGCTGCGCTACCGCACGCTGAACGGCGTCGACGCTGGCACCGCGCTTCTCTCCTTGATGGCGGCGATGAAGCTGCTCGAGACGCGCAACGCGCGCGATCAGCTGGTGCTGCTCCTCATCTCCTATTTCCTGGTGCTCGCGGCGTTCCTGTACGGTCAGCCACTGTGGCTGGTGCCCGTGGCCGCGGCGGTGACGTGGTTGATCACGGCGACGCTCCTGCGCGTGGCGCACGTGAGCGCGCCGCTCGAGCCACGAGCCATTCTCCGCCTGAGCGGCAGGATGCTGCTGCAGGCGCTGCCGCTCATGCTGCTGTTGTTCCTGCTCTTCCCGCGTATCCCGGGCCCGTTCTGGGCGTTGCCTACCCCCCAGCACGCCAGCACGGGCCTGAGCGACGAGATGGCGCCCGGCGACATCACGGAGCTCACTCTCTCGAGCGATGCGGCGTTTCGAGTCCGGTTCGCCGGCGCGGCCCCGCCACCGTCGCAGCGCTACTGGCGCGGGCCGGTGCTGCACGATTTCGACGGCTATACGTGGCGCCGTGCGCGCTTCTTCTTCGCCCCAGTGCAGGAACCGAAGACGCGCGAGCCGCAATACGACTACACCCTGATGCTTGAGCCGACCGACAACCATTGGGTGTACGCGCTCGATTTGCCGGTTCTGTGGAGCGATGGCCGCATCAATCGCACCTATGACTATCAACTCGTGGTACAGGACCGGATCAGCCAGCCCGCGACCTACCAGCTCAGCTCGCGTCCCGCCTACCGTGCCGCGCTCGATGGACTCGACAAGTTACTCGAGGACCGGGACACGCGGCTTCCGCCGGATCGAAACCCGAAAACCAAGGCGCTCGCGCAGCGGATGTTCGCGGCCGCGCCCACCGATGCCATCTACGTGCAGTCGGTCCTGCAACTGTTCCGCGACCAGGAGTTCTACTACACGCTCCTGCCGTCGCAGCTCGATTTCGATTCGGTGGACGATTTCCTGTTCAACACGCGCAAGGGCTTCTGCGCACATTTCGCCTCGGCATTCACGACGCTGATGCGCGCCGCCGGGATTCCGGCGCGCGTGGTGACCGGTTACCAGGGCGGCGAGTACAACCGGCTCGGCGGCTACTACATCGTGCGCCAGTCCGACGCGCACGCCTGGAGCGAGGTGTGGCTCAAGGGGCGCGGTTGGGTGCGTGTCGATCCGACTGCAGCTGTGGCGCCGGAGCGCATCGAGCGTGGCACGGCCGGCGTGCTCGGCGACGCCGAGCCCTTTGCCGAGCGGCTCATCCGCGACAACGTCTGGCTGGCGAACATTCGCTACGCCTGGGACGCCCTCAACACGGCATGGCGTGAGAACGTCGTGCAGTTCAGCGCCGAGAAACAGGAGGATTTCCTGCGGTGGCTTCATGTCCACGAGCCCGACTGGCGCTGGCTGGGTGGCCTGCTCGCGGGCGGAGTCTTCGCGTTCCTCGCCTTTCTGAGTTTCATGCTCGCGCGGGAGCTGCGCTTTCAGGATCGCGATCCTGTGCAGCGCGCGTATTCCAGGTTCTGCCGCAGGCTCGAGCGGCGCGGCTTGCGACGCGCGGCGCACGAGGGGCCACTCGACTTCCTCGCACGCGTCGCTCGCGGGCGCCCGGACCTGGCGCAGGAGTGTGAGCCCATCGCACACCTCTATGCGCGCCTGCGTTACGGCGCTGATGCTCCCGCAACTGCCACGCAGGAGCTCGTGCGGCGCGTTCGCGCCTTCCATCCCGGTGCGCAAGCAGGCTGACGGCGCGCCTGTGGCATACTTTGCGGCCCGTCGGGAGAGCGCTCATGTCCGACCTCAAGAAACGATTCACGGCCGCGGCGCAGGAAGTGCAAAAGCTCAAGAGTCGCCCCTCGAACGACAACCTGTTGCGTCTCTATGCCCTGTACAAGCAGGCCACCGAGGGTGATGTGAAGGGCTCACGGCCCGGAATCTTCGATCTCACCGGGCGCGCCAAGTACGACGCCTGGGCCGGGAAGAAGGGCGTCACCGGCGACCAGGCAATGCAGGCCTATGTCGACCTCGTGGACAAGTTGAAGAAGAGCTCCTAGCCGCCTTGACACCCACCGTCGTCGTTCTTGCGATCGCGCTCGCGGTGATCGGGATTCTCCTCGGGCGGCCTCTCTGGCAGGCGCGCCAGCGTCGGCGGCTGCGTGCGCAGCCGCTGCCGGAGACCTGGCGCGTGGAGATCGAGCGCGCCATGCCGCTCTATGCGCACATTCCCACGCCACTACAGGCGCGCCTCGACGGCCTGATCCAGCAGTTCGTCGGCGAGAAGGAGTTCGTTGGTTGCCGTGGCCTCGAGGTCACGCTCCCGATGAAGCTGGCGGTGGCCGCGCAGGCGTGCCTGCTGGTGCTCGGGCGCTCGGCGCGTCTCTATGAAGATCTCTACTCGATCCTGATCTATCCAGCCGCGTTCCTGGTGCCCGAAGAGCATCGCGATGAGGCCGGCGTCGTTCATCAGCACGAGCGTGCGCTGGCCGGCCAGGCCTGGGACACTCATCGCATCGTCCTGTCCTGGGACGATGTGATCGCCGGCGCCTACTCGCCCAACGATGGGTTCAACGTGGTCTACCACGAGTTCGCGCACTACCTCGATGCCGAGGGCGGCATCGTCAACGGCGCGCCGTTTCTCGGCGAGGCGCGCCACTACGAGCGCTGGTCACGGGTGATGCGGCACGAGTTCCAGAAGCTGCGCGAGGCCGATGCGCGCGGCGAAGCCACGGTGCTCGACCCCTACGGCGCCGAGAGTCCCGGCGAGTTCTTTGCGGTGGCGACGGAAGCCTTCTTCGAGTTGCCGCTTGAGCTGCAGGAGGAACACGCCGAGCTCTATGGTGAGCTCAGGAACTACTTTCGCCTGGACCCGGCGAGCTGGGTGCCGAATCCTGCCTGACGAACGCGAGCAGGATCGCCCCCGCGGCGAACAGCAGCGCGATCGAAAGGATCGCGAGCCGTGAGCTGCCAGTGACCAGCGCCACCCAGCCCATCAGCATCGGCCCGAGGACCGCGGCGAACTTCCCCATCATGTTGAAGAAGCCGAAGAACTCACCCGACTTCTGCGGCGGCACCAGGCGCGCGAAGTACGAGCGGCTCAGGCTCTGGATGCCTCCCTGCACCAGGCCGATGATGACCGCCAGCGTGTAGAACTGCGCCACCGTCTCGAGGAAGTAGCCCCACACCGTCACCCCGAGATACACCGCGATGCTCAGCAGGATGCCGAAGCGCGGCCCGCAGCGTTTGCCGAGCCAGCCAAAAGCGAGTGCCGCGGGAAACGCCACGAACTGGGTGATGAGCAGCGCCACGATGAGACTCTTCGAGTCGAAGCCGAGCGACAGCCCGTAATCCACCGCCATCTTGATGATGGTGTTCACGCCGTCGATGTAGAGCCAGTACGCGATCAGGAACAGCGTGAGCGCGCGGTACGCCCGCAGGTGCCCGATCGTCTGCCACAGCTCGCTCCACCCGGCGCGCATGGCCGCGAGCGGCAGCAGCGGCGTGGCTGGTTTGCGTTCGCGTACGAACAGCAGCAACGGCAGCGTGAAAACCGCCCACCACACCGCAACGCTCAGGAATGACCAGCGCACGGCTTCTCCGGCATCGGCCAGCCCGAACAGCCGCGGATTGAGCGTCATGACGACGTTGATGAGAAACAGCAGGCCGCCGCCGAGATACCCGAGTGCGTAGCCGTAGCTCGACACCACATCGAGCTCGCGCTCGGCCGCGACGTCCGGCAGCAACGAGTCATAGAAAGTCGTACCGCCCCAGAAGCCGACGCCGGCGAGCGCATAGAACACGACCGCCAGCTGCCAGTCGCCCTTCTGCACCCAGTAGAGCGCGGCCGTCATCGCGACGCCGAGCAGCGTGAAGAAGAGCAGCAGCTTGACACGCGCGCCGCCGCGATCGGCGATCGCTCCAAGGAGCGGCGCCATCACCGCAATGATGGCGCTCGCGACGCCGTTCCCCATGCCGAGGCGAAACGTGCTGACGGTCGCTTCGGAGCCCGCGCTCCAGTACTGCTTGAAGAAGATCGGGAAGAAGCCCGCCATCACCGTGGTGGCGAACGAGGAGTTGGCCCAGTCGTAGAACGCCCACGAAACCACGTTGCGGCGCGTAAGGACACTCATGGAACGCGCTCAGGCGGCGATGGCATGGTGCTCCCGCGTTTCATGGAAGCGGATGTCGGGCCAGCGCTCCAGCGTCAGCGTCAGGTTGACGCGCGTCGGCGCGAGGTACACGAGCGCCCCCGAGTGGTCGACCGCGAGGTTCTCGTAGGCCTTGGCCTGGAACTCCTCGAGGCGCTTCGGATCCGGCGCCTGGATCCAGCGCGCCGTGAACACGTTGACGTTCTCGAACGTGCAGTCGACGCCGTACTCGTCCTGCAGCCGGAACGCCACGACCTCGAACTGCAGCTGGCCGACCGCGCCCAGGATCAGGTCGTTGTTCCTGAGCGGCTTGAAGAGCTGTGTCGCTCCTTCCTCGCACAGCTGCGAGAGCCCCTTCTGCAGGGCCTTCATGCGCAGCGGATCGCGCAGCACCGCGCGGCGGAACATTTCGGGCGCAAAGTTCGGAATCCCCGTGAAATTCAGCCGCTCCCCTTCGGTGAAGGTGTCGCCGATATTGATGGTACCGTGGTTGTGCAGGCCCAGGATGTCGCCGGCGTACGCGTCCTGCGCCTGCGTACGATCGGCCGCCATGAAAGTGAGCGCGTCTCCCACGCGCACCTCCTTGTCGAGCCGCACGTGGAACAGGCGCATGCCACGCTGGTAACGTCCCGAGCACAGGCGCAGGAATGCGATGCGGTCACGGTGCCCCGGGTCCATGTTCGCCTGGATCTTGAAGACGAAGCCGGTGAGCGCTCCTTCGCCGGCATCGACCTGGCGCTCGCTGGCTTGGCGGGGGCGAGGCGCGGGCGCGTGCCGAACGAAGCTGCTGAGGAGCTCTTCGACCCCGAAGTTGTTGATCGCGGAACCGAAGAACACCGGCGTCTGCTGGCCCGCGAGATAGAGCCCGCGATCGAAGCGGTGCGTGGCGCCGTGCACCAGCTCGATCTCGTCGCGCAGCGCCGCCGCGCGCTCGCCGAGGAATTCCTGCGCCGCGCTGCTCGCGATCCCGTCGATCGTCAGATTGGTTCCGGCACGTCCGCGCTCGGCAGCTTCGTAGGCGTAGATGCGATCCTCCAGCAGGTGATAGATCCCCTTGAGGTCGCGCCCCATGCCGATCGGCCAGGTCACCGGCGCACAGGCGATCTTGAGCACCTTCTCGATCTCGTCGAGGAGCTCGACCGGCTCGCGTCCGTCACGGTCGAGCTTGTTGATGAACGTCATGATCGGCGTATCGCGCAGCCGGCACACTTCCATGAGCTTGATGGTGCGCTCCTCGACGCCGCGCGCGCAGTCGATGACCATCAGCGCCGAGTCCACCGCGGTGAGCGTGCGGTAGGTGTCTTCGGAGAAGTCCTCGTGGCCCGGCGTATCGAGGAGATTGACGATGTGTCCCTGGTAGGGGAACTGCATGACCGATGAAGTCACGGAGATCCCGCGCTGCTGTTCCAGGCGCATCCAGTCCGAGGTCGCGTGCCGCGCCGCCTTGCGGCCCTTGACGGTGCCCGCCATCTGGATGGCGCCGCCGAACAGCAGCAGCTTCTCGGTGAGCGTGGTCTTGCCCGCGTCCGGGTGCGAGATGATCGCGAACGTGCGGCGGCGCGCGATTTCCTCGGTGACATCAGCCATGCGGTGAAAGGGGAAACTCAGGGGGCGCGCATTGTACCAGCGGCGTGCGTCATTTCCTGCGCAAGCCGGCCGCGCGCGTCGCCAGGTCGAGTCGCAGCACCGCGGCATCCTCGCGGCCGCCGGGCGCCTGGTAGTAGCCGCGCCGCATGCCCACCTGCTCGAAGCCGAGCGCCTGGTAGAGGCGGATCGCGACCACGTTCGAGGGGCGCACCTCGAGAAACGCCTCGAGCATTCCCGCGCCGTGGGCGCGATCGAGCAGGTACTCGAGCATGCGGCGGCCGAGCCCGCGGCAGCGCAGGTCCTCGCGCACGCACACGTTGAGGATGTGCGCCTCGCCCGCGCCCATCGACATGATCCCGTAGCCGGCCACGGCGCCCGCGAGATCGATCACGCGGCACACGTACCCGACGCGCAGGCAATCGCGAAAGATGCCCTCGCTCCAGGGGAAACGATAGGCGGCGCGCTCGAGCGCTACGACACCGGCAACGTCACCCTCCGTCATCTGACGCAGGGCGAGCTCCGGCAAGGCGACTTCACTGCGGACGGTCGCCACGCTTGGCTGCTTCCTGTGCGAATTGGAGATCGGCCCACGCCTTGCGCTTCTCGCCCGGGGAGCGCAGCAGGTACGCCGGATGATAGGTCACGACCACCGGGATCCGCCTGGCGCCGTACTCGTAGAGCCGGCCCCGCATGCGGCCGATGGGTGTATCGGTCTGCAACAGGTTCTGCGCGGCGATGCGCCCCACCGCCAGGATGATGCGCGGCTGGATCAGCTCGATCTGGCGATCCAGATACGAGCGGCACAGCGCGGCCTCCTCGGGCCGCGGCTCGCGGTTGTTCGGTGGCCGACATTTTAAGATGTTCGCGATATAGACCTGCGAGCGTTCCAGGCCGATCGCCTTCAGCATGCTGTTGAGGAGTTGTCCTGCGCGTCCCACGAACGGCTCGCCGCGCGCATCTTCATCGGCTCCGGGCGCCTCGCCGATGACCATCCACTCGGCGCGCCGCTCTCCAACTCCGAACACCGTCTGCGTTCGCGTCTTCTCCAGTCCGCAGAGCGTGCAGGCAGTGACGGTCCGCTGCAGCGTCTCCCAATCCATCAGCGGCACCTCGCCGCCACCGGCAGGGGCCACTGGCTCCGGCGCGGAACGCGCCTCGCGCGGCACGTAATACTCGATGCCGAGCTCCTTCAGATAGGCGAGGTCACGGCTCATCGTGACTCTCCATGAGGCTCGGCCTCGTTTCCGTCAGGTCCTCCGGGGGCGGCTGCTTGCGACGCAACCGCTGTACGACCCACCACAGCGGCGCCGATAGCGCATACACGCCGAACAGCGCAAACAGCATCACCGGAGGCTTGAGCGCGATCAGGACGAATGCCAGCGGCACGAGGATGAAATATCGAAACGGGATGTGCCCGCCGAGATTGATGTCCTTGAAGCTGTAGTAGCCGAACCGACTCACCATCAGCGCGCCGGCGAGCAGCGTGACCGCAAATGCGACGATCAGGCCGACGAGCCCGGGCTCGCGCCACTCGCTCGAGAACCACACGAACGCCGCCACGATTGCCGCCGCTGACGGACTCGGCAGGCCCTCGAAGAAACGCTTGTCGACGGCGCTCGTGCGCGTGTTGAACCGTGCCAGGCGCAGGGCCGCGGCCACCGCGAAGAAGAATGCCGCGAGCCAGCCGGCGCGCGCCCAGATCACGCCGTATTCGGCGATGCGCGCCACGCCCCACTGGTAGGTCACGATGGCGGGCGCGAGACCGAACGACACCATGTCGGAAAGGCTGTCGTACTCTTTGCCGAAGGCGCTCTCGGTGCTGGTCCAGCGTGCCACGCGCCCGTCGAGACCGTCGAACACCATGGCCACGAACACGGCCACGCCTGCGCGCTCGAAATTGCCGTCGATCGCAGCGACGATCGCGTAGAAGCCGGCGAACAGCGCCCCCGTGGTGATGAGGTTGGGCAGCAGGTAAATGCCGCGACGTTGCGGCGGACGGACAGTGGGCTCATCCATAGGCGCGCGCATCATAGGTCTGGCGGGGATGGGGGCACAATAACAGGCTAAGATGCGGCCCGTGAATCAACTGCCGCGCCCGACCAGCGCATGGATCGACGAGCAATGCGACTGTCCCAGCTGCCCATCCATACCCTCAAGGACGTACCGGCCGACGCCGAAGTGGTGAGCCACCAGTTGATGCTGCGCGCCGGCCTGATCCGGCGGCTCACGGCAGGCTCCTACACGTGGTTGCCGATCGGTCTGCGGGTGCTGCGCAAGGTCGAGCGCATCATCCGCGAGGAAATGAATCGCGCCGGTGCGCTCGAGGTGCTGATGCCGACGATCCAGCCCGCGGAGCTGTGGCAGGAATCCGGACGCTGGCAGCAGTACGGACCCGAGTTGCTGCGACTCTTCGACCGGCACGAACGCCCGTACTGTTACGGACCGACGCACGAAGAGGTCATTACCGACATCGCGCGCCGTGAGCTGCGCAGCTACCGGCAGCTGCCGGTCACTTTCTACCAGCTGCAGATCAAGTTCCGCGACGAGATCCGGCCGCGCTTCGGCGTGATGCGTGCGCGCGAGTTCCTCATGAAGGACGCCTACTCCTTTCACATGAACGAGGCGTCGCTCCTCGAGGGCTACCGCGCGATGTACGACGCCTACACGCGCATCTTCACGCGCCTCAAGCTGCGCTTTCGTGCGGTACAGGCGGACACCGGCAGCATCGGTGGCACTTCTTCGCACGAATTCCACGTCCTCGCCGAATCGGGCGAAGATGCGATCGCGTACTCCGATGCGGACGAGTACGCGGCCAACATGGAACTGGCGGCTGCGTTACCGCCACGCGATCCGCGGCCGAAAGCGACGCAGACACTCGCGGAAGTTCCCACGCCCGGCAAGCGCACGATTGCCGAGGTCAGCGCTTTCCTCCACGTCAGCCCGCAGCAGTGCGTGAAGACTCTGCTGGTCGAAGGGAGCGAGGGTGAGGTCGTCGCCTGCGTGCTGCGTGGCGACCACGAGCTCAACGCGATCAAGACCCAGAAACTGCCCGGCATCGCGAGTCCGTTGCGCATGGCGAGCGCGGAGCGGGTCCTGCAGAGCGCCGGCGCCGAGCCGGGTTCGGTCGGACCGGTCGGCCTGAAGTGCATGGTGTACGCGGATCACAGCGCCGCGCAGCTCGCCGATTTCGTGTGCGGCGCCAACCGCCCGGGTGTGCATCTCACCGGCGTCAACTGGGGGCGCGACCTGCCCGAGCCCGAGGCCGTCGACCTGCGCAACGTGATGGCCGGCGATCCGAGCCCGAGCGGACGCGGCCGTCTCTGCATCGCGCGCGGCATCGAGGTCGGGCACGTCTTTCAGCTCGGCCGCAAGTACAGCGAGTCGATGAATCTGCGCGTGCTCGATGAACAGGGCCGCGAGGTGACGCCGGTGATGGGCTGTTACGGCATCGGTGTGACGCGGATCGTAGCCGCGGCGATCGAGCAGAACCATGATGAACGCGGCATCATCTGGCCGGAACCGATCGCCCCGTTCAACGTGATACTGGTGCCAGTCAACGCACAGAAGTCCGAGCGCGTGCGCGAGACCAGCGAGCGCCTGTACCGCGAGCTGAGTGCCGCTGGCATCGAAGTACTGCTCGACGATCGCGATGCGCGTCCGGGGGTCAAGTTTGCAGATGCCGAATTGTTCGGCATCCCGCACCGCCTGGTCGTCGGGGAACGCGGACTCGATGCCGGGCGCCTCGAGTATCGCGCACGCCGCGATACCGAATCGACCGAGTTCGCGGTCGAGCAGGCGCTCGAGTTGCTGCGCGCGCGGGTTCACAGTGAGTGAGCTGCGCGCCGCAGCTATCCTCACCATCCTGGCCGTCGCCGCCACGGGTCTGGCTTACGCGGATCGACAACAGGATCCCGAGCTCAAGGCCGTCCTCGAAAAGGCGATCGCCGCGGGTCAGTGCTTCACCGACAAGTACGATGCGGAAGTCTGGTACAAACTGATGGAGCCACGCCTGCGCCGTTATGTGCCGGGGCACGAGGAGCGTCTCGAGATACTGAGCAACGCGTACTGCGAGGCGCGGCAGGCGCAACTACCGCCGGAGCTCGTGCTGGCGGTGATGGACGTGGAGAGCGCCTTCAATCGCTGGGCGGTGTCCTCGGCCGGGGCACAGGGATTGATGCAGGTGATGCCGTTCTGGCCCGAACAGCTCGGCATGAAGCGTTACCAGCTGGTGCAGGTCCAGCCCAACATCCGCATGGGCTGCGCGATCCTCAAGTACTACTACGATCGCGAGCGCCGCGATGTGCGCAAGGCGCTCGCACGTTACAACGGCAGTATTGGACGCCGTGACTACCCCGACCTGGTGATCACGCGCTGGACGTCGAAATGGCGAGCGTAAAGCTCGCCGCCTCATCTCGAGAAGAATTCCGCACCGACCCGGTCCGCCTCCGCAGCGTCCACGCTCAGGATTTGCACCGCGCAAACGCGCGACGCGCTCGACCCCACCCATAGCCAGCGCAGGAACGCATCGACCGACGGTTCCTCGCCGCAGGCCAGTACCTCCACTCGTCCGTCGTCGAGGTTGCGTGCATAGCCCGCGAGGCCGAGGGCGCGCGCTGCGCGCGCTGCAGTTGCACGATAGAACACGCCCTGCACGCGTCCCGAGACCAACGCGCGCTTGCAGACTCGCGATGCGGTCACGTCGACGGATCAGGGTCTGGGGTTTTCCGAGGCCATCTTCTGCGCTTCGATGGCGTGCGAGCGGGCTTCCTCGGCCTGCTTGCGCGCCGTGCCGTAGTCGCGGCGCTGCAGCGCCTCTTCGGCGCGCGACAACGCGTCGGTCGCCACGTTCAATTCGACCGACGCATGCTCGGCTGCGCCTGCGGCTCGCGCCGCGGCGATCGCCTGGCGAGCGTCGCTCATTTCCTGGACGGGCGCGCCGGCGCATGCCGAAAGCGCCAGGACGAAGGCTGCCACCCCTGCAACCCGCCGACCTGCTCTGCGGTGCTTGCGCATGTTCTCGTTATATGAATGCGATAATCGAGTGCGTCCGCACGCTAACAAGCAGGTGCTGGGGCGTCAAGGTTGCGGCCAGGGGCCGACGCACCGGGGAGCAGCGACAGTGGTGGAAATTCTCGTTCTGTACTATTCACGCAAGGGCGCGACGGCCGAACTGGCGCGGCATGTGTGCCGCGGCGTGGAGCTCGCCGGTGCCCGGGCGCGCCTGCGTACCGTTCCCGCTGTGTCACCGGACAATGTCCAGAGTGCGCCTGAGATTCCTGAACAGGGTCCCGCGTACGCCACGCATGCGGATTTGACCGAATGCGCCGGCCTGATCCTCGGCAGCCCCACGCGCTTCGGCAACATGGCGGCGCCGCTCAAGTATTTTCTCGATGGGACCAGCAGCCTGTGGCTGAGTGGAGGTCTCGCCGGGAAGCCCGCAGGTGTTTTCACGTCCACCCAGACGATGCACGGCGGGCAGGAAACCACGTTGGTGTCGATGATCCTGCCGCTTCTGCATCACGGGATGTACATCGTCGGTATTCCTTACACCGAGCCCGCGCTCACCCGCACGCGTGGCGGCGGCAGCCCTTATGGCGCGAGTCACGTCGCCGGTGTCGGTGCCGGGAGCGCGACGCGTCTCGCGGACGAAGAGCAGGCGCTGGCGCAGGTCCTCGGGCGCCGCGTCGCGGAACTCGCGCTACGCATCGCACGCGGCGGCTCATCATGATGATCGTAGAGGCCGGTGCGGCCGCTGATCGCGCTGCTCGCTTACCTGCGCGTGACGCGCCTCTGAGAATCAGGCTGCCGCTCGATCACCTGCTTGATGAAGGGCACCGTGAGCCGCCGCTGCGCGGCGAGCGCCGCCGTGTCGAGCGTATCGAGCAACAGGCACAGCGTGCGCAGATCGCGCGCGCACCGGCGCAGCAGGTAGCTCGCGGTTTCGTCGGGTAACTCGAGACCGCGCAGCGCCGCACGCAGGCGCAGCGCCGACACCTGCTCATCTTCGTTGAGCGGCTTGAGCTGCAGGATGAGCGCGGCCGTCAGCCGCGAGCGCAGATCCGCAAGCTCCCAGGCCATTG
The DNA here is from genome assembly GCA_036557045.1 of Steroidobacteraceae bacterium. Taxonomy (GTDB): domain Bacteria; phylum Pseudomonadota; class Gammaproteobacteria; order Steroidobacterales; family Steroidobacteraceae; genus DATBVX01. The sequence goes on along the minus strand of DATBIF010000171.1, from coordinate 3,418 downwards.
CAGCCGGCGGACTGCGGGCGGCAAACACGAGGTGACGCTGATGCTCCCCGAGCTCCAGATACAGGCCGAAGAGCGCTCGCTCCCATGCGGCATGTCCCGCCGCCACGTCCACGTCGTCGATACACACGACGTCCAGTTGTTCGCAACCGGAGAGGGCTGCGGGCGTGGCCAGTGCCGGGTCGCAGAGCGGGAAATAGGCCGCGCGGCCGCCGGCCGCACCGGTTTGCGCGCACACCGCCTGCAGCAGGTGACTCTTGCCGCTCGCCTCAGGTCCCCAGATCCACAACGTCGCCGGCCGGGCATGGCCGTCGCGATGCAGGTCGCGCAGCTGCTCGACCGCGAGCGTGTTCGGGCCCGCGAAAAAGCTTTCGAACACCGACTGATCGCGCCAGCGCACGCCGAGAGGCAATTGTTCCATCGCTGATCAGGCGCGCCGCGCGTGCGCGACGGCCGCCGCCCGCCGACTGTAGGTGACCACGTAGTCGATGCCGCTGATCATCGTGGTGACGAACACCACGGCACCCAGGAGGATCACGCCCGACGATGGCGGCCAGCCCAGGCCCAGGTAAGCGACCACCGCGAGGACATAAAGAAGCTGCACTCCCGTATTGATCTTGCTGACGGCCGTCGGCCGCCCGTTCAACGGACCGAACAGCCACTTGAACGTCAGCGCGCCGGCGCCGATCACGACATCGCGCGTCACCACGATCACGGTCAGCCACAAGGGAGTGGCGCCGATCACCGCAAGCACGATGAAGGCGGTCACGAGCAACAGCTTGTCGGCCAGCGGATCGAGCACCTTGCCGAGCTCGGTCGTCCAGCCGAAGCGCTTGGCGAGAAATCCATCGAGACCGTCGGAAGCCGCAGCCACGGCGAACAGCCACAGCGTCTGCGTGTAATCACCCCTGGCGAGCAGCCAGGCCACTGGAATCACCATGGCCATGCGCGCCAAGCAGATGAGATTGGGTAGCTGACGCAAGCTCACGGCCGGTAGCGAAAGCTCAGCGCCCCGGTCAGCGCCGGATCAGCGCCGGGAGTCTGCGGCTGCAACCGGTTGCCGAGCTCGATCGCGCGCGCGAGCTGCGGCACATCACCGCGCACGTGCGCGCGGTACACGACCGTGTCGCCGGCCAGCTGCTCCACCGCGAGACCGCTGATGCGGCTGAAAGACTCGAGGTAGTCCGTCACGCGCGCGTAGGCAGCCAGGTCCCCGATCCCGCTCACGGTGATCGTGACATCCATGGCTACCGCGTCGGTGCCAGCCGCGAATACACGCGCCAACTGGTCGGTCGCGCCGTGCACGCCCTCGGCAGCCGTGCCCAGCCAGTCGTTGCTTTCCGCGCCGTAAAGCACCGTCCAGTGAATCTGCGCATTGCTCGCGCTCGAGCTGCGTGCGCGGCCCACCAGCACCGCGTCCGCTCCATAGTCACCCGCGGTGCCCCGCAGCGATTCTGCCGAGCCATTCCACACATCCGCGAAGCTGGTGCGGCCGCCCGGGCTCGGCCAGCGTATCGGCAATCCGCGCAGCTCCGCGGTGCGCTCGATGGCCTGCTTGAGCTCGGAATTCGACTGTGCGTCGATCAGCGTTCGCGCGCGACCGTCATCCACGGCGAGCCACACCAGGATCGCCGGCCGCTGGTGTCCCCAGAATGGTTGTCCCGCGGCGATGACCGCACGCTCCACCTTGGCGCCATCGAAGCCCGCGAAGAACTGGTTGTTGCCCACGATGCGAAACTGTTGCACGTAGCGGCGCGCATCGTTGATCAGCGGTTCGAGGGCGGGCTGTGTGCCGGCATCGCGCTGTCCGGTGACACGCACCAGCACTTCGCGCATCGCGTCCTGGAACGCCAGCGCCTGCCCGTTCTCCGATCGATCCGGCAGCGGGACCGTGGCTTCGTACATGCCGTTCACCGTGGCCGCGGTCGCGTCCAGCGACGCCAACAGGAGCACACTCGCGGCGATTCGAGCGCACAGGTTCACGGAGTTCATTCGTGTAAAATACCACAGCGTCTCCGCCCGGAGCGTTCACCCGCCGAGCGATTACATGCAACGCCGCGCGTTTTTTCGATGAGCCAGCAGACTCCCATCACGTACCGCGACTCCGGTGTCGACATCGACGCCGGCGACCAGCTGGTCGAGCGCATCAAGCCTTTGGTGAAGCGCTCGATGCGCCCCGAAGTGCTCGGCGGCCTCGGCGGTTTCGGCGCCATGGTCGAGGTTCCGCTCGACCGTTACCGCCGGCCGGTGCTGGTGTCGGGTACCGATGGCGTGGGCACGAAGCTGCGCCTCGCGATCGAGACCGGACGCCACGACACGATCGGCATCGACCTGGTCGCGATGTGCGCGAACGATGTCGTCGTGCTGGGTGCCGAGCCTCTCTATTTTCTCGACTACTACGCCACCGGACATCTCAACGTCGAGGTCGCCAGCGCGGTGATTCGCGGCATCGTCGAGGGATGCGTACAGGCGGGCGCGGCGCTGGTCGGCGGCGAGACCGCGGAGATGCCGGGCATGTATGCAGGCGAGGATTACGACCTGGCGGGATTCTGCGTCGGCATCGTCGAGAAGGAACGGATCGTCGATGGCAGCGACACACGAGCCGGGGACGTCGTGATCGGTCTGCCCTCCTCGGGCCCGCACTCGAACGGCTACTCGCTGATCCGCAAGCTCCTGCAGGTGGCGAAGGCTGGACACGACACGCAGCTCGACGGCGAGCGCCTCTACGATCTGCTGCTGGCGCCCACGCGCATTTATGTCAAGCCGTTGCTCGCACTGCTCGCCGAGGTGCGCGTCCACGGCATTGCGCACATCACCGGCGGCGGCTTGCTCGAGAACATTCCGCGCGTCGTGCCGGACGGACTCGAAGTCGTGCTCAGGCGCAGCAGCTGGCCCTCCAGCCCGGTGTTCAACTGGCTGCAGCGCGTGAGCAGCCTGCCCGATGTCGAGATGTATCGCACCTTCAATTGCGGCATTGGCATGACACTCAGCGTGGCAGCCGATGACGTCAGCAGGACCCTGACCAGCCTCGCGCGCTCCGGCCAGCCGGCCAGCGTGATCGGCAGCATTCAGCGCGGCACGCGTGGCGTGGTCATCGAGGCATGAGCCCGGGATCGGCTGCGCCGCCTCTTTCGATCGCCATCCTGATCTCCGGTCGCGGCTCCAACATGGTCGCGATTGCCGAGGCTGCGCGGGGCGGTCGCCTGCCTGTCGGTATTTCAGTCGTGGTCAGCGACCAGCCACAGGCTGCGGGGCTCGAGCGCGCGCGTGAGTTCGGGCTGGCACGCGAAATCGTCAGTCACAGGCCCGGCCAGTCGCGCGAAGACTACGATCGGGAGCTGGTGCAGGTCCTGCGGCGTCACCACGCCCAGCTGGTGGTGCTCGCCGGTTTCATGCGCATTCTGAGCCCGGCCTTCGTTGG